>JAJXXI010000558.1 GCA_021781185.1 bacterium | reverse complement strand
ATCGGCATGACCTACGAACATCTGATGCAGCCGGAGAAAGCCGTCGAGACCTATAGCAACATCCTCGCCCGCGAAACCGAAGTGGGCACGAACGCCACCCCGGGACTGAAGACTGTCTTTGACATGGCACGGTGGCGGGCCGGGTTTGTTCAATGGCAGGTCAAAGCAGACAACTTGAATCATTCACTCGCCGCCGGCAACGACACCGCCATATCCACCAATCTCCCATGACCATCACACCCGACCTACATTTCACCCGGCAACTGGCCGCCGATCTTCGCTCATTCCTCTCGCTCTGCGAAGAAGCGCTCATGCTCGGCACCTGCGAAAACCAGTCGCTGGCCGACAACACGAATTACCGACCGCAAGAATTCCTGCACCGGCGGAAGAGCCTGCTGTCCGGCTTGGATGCAGCATTGATGAGCCTCAAAAAACAACGGGTTGCCTGGCAGCAATTCGACCAAGCCGACCGCCAGCATTCCGACGAAATCAAATCCCTGTTTCAAACCGTGCAAGGCGTGCTCATGAAACTATTGCTGCTGGACCGTGAAAATCAGCAGGCCCTGCTTCGTCGGGGGCTGGTGCCGACACAGCACCTGCCCGCCGCCGCCGCCCAGCACCCGAATTTCGTCACCAGCCTTTACCGGCGGCATTCCATGCCATGAAAAAACAACCGGTTACCCTTGCGGAATGGAGTCGGTGGCTATTGACGTCCGAAAAATCACAGTTATGGTAAAGACGATTTTGCCGCCCAACTAACAAAATAGCTCTATGCCCATCGAAAAAGTTATTGTTCTGGAAGATGATGCGATTCTGCGCAACAACTTGGAAAACTATCTCCGGCGCAAACATTACGATGTGGCCTCCGTGGCCACCATGAGCGGCGCGCAGGATTACCTGAACAAGGACAATTTCGACATCATTTTTCTCGACGTCCGCCTGCCCGATGGCGACGGCACCGATCTGCTCAAGCAAATTAAATCACGCCCCCAAAGGCCGCTCGTCGTCATGATGACGGGCTATGGTTCCGTCGAAGCCGCCGTGGAATGCATGAGAAACGGTGCTTTTGACTACCTGATCAAGCCGTTTTCCAACGAACAGATCGAGGTGGTGCTCCGCAAGGCGGAGGAATTCGCCCAACTGTTGAAGGTAAACCGCTTTCTGAGTCAGGAGACGGATGACTGCGAAGTGGAACTGCTGGGCAACAGTCCGGCCATGCAGGACCTCCGGGCCGTGATTCGCAAGGTGGCCCGCACCCAGGCCACGGTTTTGATTCAGGGAGAAAGCGGCACCGGCAAGGAACTCGTCGCCCGGGCACTTTACCGCGCCAGTTCACGCGCCAGCGCGCCGTTCATCAAGGTCAATTGCGCCGCCATTCCGGAAAACCTCATTGAAAGCGAATTTTTCGGCCATGAACGCGGCGCCTTCACCGGCGCGTTGAACAAGCGTGAAGGACGGTTTGAACTCGCCCACGGGGGGACGATTCTGCTCGATGAAATCAGCGAGATTTCGCCCTCTGTCCAGGCCAAGCTGCTCCGGGTTCTGCAAGAACGGGAACTGGAACGTGTCGGCGGCAACCGCACCATCAAGGTGGACGTGCGCGTCATGGCCACCACCAACCGTGACCTCGACCTCAGCGTCGAGAAGAAGGAATTCCGCCAGGATCTCTATTTTCGCCTGAACGTGGTGCCGATGGTGGTGCCGCCCCTGCGCGAGCGGATTGAGGATGTGCCGCAGTTGGCGGAGGAATTCATGCGCCGTTTCGCCCGCAAACACGGCGTCCACATCAAGGGCTTCACCGATGCGGCCAGCCGCATCATGAAAAACCACACTTGGCCCGGCAACGTGCGTGAATTGCAAAACGTGGTTGAACGCGCGGTCATCATGTGCGGCGACAGCGGGATGCTGGAACCGGAACATTTGGGGCTGACCGTCACCGCTCCGGCCATATCGGTGCCCGCCGTCTATGCGAACGCGGTTGAGCCGGCGAAGCACAACCATGAGTTTTCGACGCTGGCGGATTTGGAAAAGCATCATATTTTCGCCGTGCTCGAACAATGCAAGGGCAACCGGACGCACGCCGCAAAAATGCTCGATGTGAGCATCCGCACGCTCCGCAACAAGCTGCATGAATACAACGGAACGGCCCCCAAAATGGATGGAGAACGGGATTCCATCGAAGCTTGAGCCTCAGTTTTCCCGCCTCAATTACATTGGAGGGACGGCCTGCCGCCAGTTAAGCTCCAAAAACGCGACCAGTGCATTGCGCCAGCGGTTTCCATAACCCGGATGCGGCGGAAGCGAGTGCAGGATTCTGTTTTTTGTTTCAGCCGTCTTGGTCTTCTCTTCGCCCATTCATGAATTTTTTATGACGCCGCAATTTCCCCACGCTGATCCGGCAATTTTAACCGCCCATCTGGCCGGCTGACAAACTTGCCTAGCGCCCCGCATCAGACCGGTAACATTTTCCCACCCCGCCGGTCGCCTTCAGTAAAAACCCCGGTTTTTCAATTAATTTTTCCGATGGCATCGTCGTTGCTTAGCCTGATGCCGAATGATTTATGATCGACGCCCTGTTCACCCAGCCAGACTACCTCGCAGCGAAAAGAACGCTGGACGCGGTGGCGCTGCGGCAGCAGGCCATCGCCAGCAATATTGCCAACCTCGAAACGCCGGGTTACAAGCGCGTGGATCTCGCGCCGTCGTTCCAACAGGAGCTGGAGCGGGCCAGTGCCTCCGGCGACGTGCAGACGCTCGATGAGTTGAAACCCACGCTGTCGGTTGACACCACTGCGGTCGCCGTCAGCCCTGATGGCAACACCGTAAATCTTGAAAATGAACTGATGCAGATGAACCAGAACGCCGTGACGCACGCCTACGAGACGCAGTTGGTCAGCAGCCTGCTCGCGCGGATGCGCATGGCCATCACCGGAAAAACCTGATTATTGTCATGATCCAGATCCTCACCGGAGTTCAAAGCACCGCCGCCGCGCTCGACGCCGAACGCCAGCGGATCAACGTAATTTCCGAAAACATCGCCAACGCCAACACCACGCATGGGCTCAACGGCAAGCCGTATCAGCGCCAGGTCGTCGTGTTTGAATCCGCGCTCAATCAGGCGGTGAACGCGGACGGCACCCAGGCACCCGCAGAACAGGTCGCGCGCATCGAGTCCGACCCGCGCCCGCCGATCCAGGTCTATGATCCGGGCAATCCCGACGCCGATTCCAACGGCATGGTGGCCATGCCCAACATAGACATCCACGAGGAAATGGCCGACATGATTTCGGCCTCGCGCACGTTTGAGGCGAATCTGGCTGTGGTCAAAAACGCCCGCAGCATGGCCATGCAGACGCTGGCCATCGGCAAATAGTGAGCGCCACCCCGGAAACCTATTTTCATGTCACCCCTTTCGGCGATTCCCCCGACGATGTCCAACCTGCTGCCGCAGTTGGACTCGGTGACGCCCGATGTGCTGCCGCTCAGCCCGTCGGAGATCGCGCAGCCCCAGCCGATTTCCAGCCCGGCCCCCGGCGGCGACTCCTTTGCCTCGATGCTCGGCAAAATGGTGTCCGACGTAAACGCCACCCAGCAGAGCGCCACGCAGACCGTGGATGCCATGCAAGGCGGTCAAAACGTGCCGCTGCACCAAGCGGTCATCGCCATGGAGGAGGCGAATGTCTCCTTTCAATTGATGGTCGAGGTGCGCAACCGTCTGCTCGAGTCCTATCAGGAAATCATGAAGCTGCAGATTTGAATTTCATCGAATGAACCAGAACCTTTCCAAACTACTCGGGCAGTTGCGCGACATCTGGGGACAGTTGGGCGCGTCGCAGCGCATGACCGTCGCCGCCGCGACGTTTGTGCTGGTCGCCGGTCTGGTCTCGCTATCCATCTGGTCTTCACATGCCGATTACGCCCTGCTTTACGGCGGGCTGTCCGACACCGAAGCCGCCAAGGTCGTTGCCGCGCTGGATGACGCCAAAGTTCCCTACAAGGCCAGCGGCGGCACGATCCTGGTGCCCCAGGACAAGGTATATGCCATGCGCATGCAACTTGCCGCCAAAAACATTCCGCAGGGCGACGGCGTCGGCTTCGAGATTTTTGACAAGCCGAACTTCGGCATTTCCGATTTCGTGCAGCGCGCGGACTACACCCGCGCCGTGCAGGGCGAACTGGCCCGCACCATCAGCCAGATTGACGAGGTGCAATCGGCCCGCGTGATGATCGTGATGCCGGAAAACCGGCTGCTGCTCGACAAGGATCAGTATCCTACCGCGTCCGTGTTCGTGCGGGTGCGCGGCAATTCTCAACTTCCTTCGCAGACCATCAATTCCATCCGCTTTCTGGTGGCGAATTCCGTGCAGGGGCTGAAGCCGAACCACGTTTCGGTGGTGGACAACCTGGGCAACGTGTTGTCGGAAAACTCCGATGACAACTCGCTGTCCGGGCTGACCGGCTCGCAGCTTGCCCAGCGCCGCAACGTCGAGCAATACCTCGCCAAAAAGGGGCAGGACATGCTTGATTCCGTTCTCGGTCCGGGCCAGGCCATCGTGCGCGTCTCGGCCGAAATCAACTACGACACATTGTCGCAGACGCAGGAAAAATACGATCCGGATGGCCAGGTGGTCAGCACGCAGACCAAGAACGATGACGAGATGAGTTCTTCCACGGCCAGTTCGCCTTCCTCGCCCGTCGGCATTTCCGCCAATACCAGCACGGCCACCAATTCAACCGCCTCGGCGGCCGGTCCGGTCAATAACACCGTCAACCACAAAATCACCGATACCACCCAATACGTGATCAGCAAGACCACCAGCAACCTGATCCAGGCGGCTGGCGGCATCAAACATATTTCCGCCGCCGTCACCGTCGCGGAGCAGATGCAGGGCACGGGCGCAGACCGCAAGCCGGTCAGCCGCACGCCGGAGCAGATGGACAAACTGCGGCGGGTGATTGCCAGCGCGGTGGGGGTGGACCCGGCCCGCGGGGACACGATCACGATCGAGGAATTGCCGTTCAACGACCAGTTCGCCACCGACATGACCCATGAGCTGGACGTGCAGCAGAAGCAGGAATTTTGGTGGACCATGGCGCGTAACGCAGTTTACCCGTCACTCGGTCTGGCCGCCCTGTTTGTGCTGCTCCGCCTGTTCAAGCGCACCCCCGTTCAGGAAATCCCCCTCGGCGTTCCGGTCGGCCGGCTGGTGGCCCGCCATAACGGCAATGGTAATGGCCACGGCAACGGCAATGGCCACGGGCTGGCACCGCGGTTCGGTGACACTTTTGAACCGCAGCCCGGCGTGGTCACCGTGGATGTGCTGAACAAGCTGATCAAGGAAAACCCGGCGAACATGACCCAGGCCATCCGCGACTGGATGAACAAGGGACAGGGCCGCCCGTCCGAACAAAACTAAACCTATGGCCGCCACACTTGAAGCCCCCGCTGAAAGCTCGCTGGAAAATGCCGCGCTGAACAAGACGCAGAAACTGGCCGCGCTGCTGATCATGCTCGGCACGGAAAGCGCCGCGCAGATTCTGAAACAGTTTCAACCGCGCGAAATCGAGGCGATTTCCCGCGAGATGGCCCGGTTCAACCTCATCTCCCAGCGGCAGCAGCAGGAGATTTTACAGGAGTTTTCCGAGGTCGCCGTCACCGCCAGCACCAGCGTCTCCGCCGGCGTTGAAGTCACCCGCAACACCCTGGAACGGGCGCTGGGCAGTTTCAAGGCGAGCGACGTGCTGGGCCGCGTGGTCTCCACCCGCGCGCCGCTGGGGGCCATGCAGGCGATTGCCGACATGGACCCGCGCCACATCTTCAATCTCATTCGCGACGAACAGGCGCAGGCCATCACGTTTGTGGTGAGCCATCTCTCGCCTGAAAAGGCCGCCCAAGTGCTGACCATGCTTCGTGCCGAACAGCGGGACATGGTGATTGACCGGCTGGCCACGCTGGCCCCCACCCCGGTGGAAGTGGGCGAAAAGGTCGTGGATGTGCTCAACGCCAAGCTGGGCGTGAAACAAACCCGCGCGCTCACACAGACCGGCGGATTGACCAATGTGGCCGACGTGCTCAACGCGATGGACAAGACCGTCAGCCGCGAACTGCTCGCCAGCATGGAGGTGCGCAATCCGGATCTGTCCGGCGCCATCCGCAAAAAAATGTTCACCTTCGAAGACCTGTTGCTGCTGCAGCCCGTGGCCATCCAGCGCATCATGCGGGAGATTGACATGCGTGATCTCACGCTGGCACTCAAGAAAGCCAGCGAACCGCTGAAGCGACTGATGCTCTCCAACATCTCCCGCCGCGCCGCCGAATCGGTGCAGGAAGAACTGATCTTCCTCGGCCATGTCAAGCTGCGCGATGTCGAGGCCGCGCAGTTCCGCATTATTGACGCGGTCCGCAAACTGGAAGCCGACGGGGAAATAGACCTGGATGAAGCCCGCGCCACCGAAAATGAAATGGTCTGATTCCATTCCGTTTCCCCGCCCGCTGCGCGATGTGCGCCTGCTCGTGCAGGCACCGGTGCAGGACTG
>JAJXXI010000389.1 GCA_021781185.1 bacterium | reverse complement strand
GGCGGTGGAAAACGCCATGGCGTGGGAGAACGCCGGTCAGCCGCGCCCGGAACAAATCTGGATGCCGGGCGCGAACCGCCAGTTGAAGGTGTGATCTTCCCAAGTCCGCGCGGCAGCGCGGCCCGTTCCGTGCCGGTTATCCGCCCACAACCGGGTAGCCGGCGCGCACAAATTCGCGGATGACGGCCACTTCTTCCTCGCCGTGAATCGTGTGCTCCTTGGGAAAATCGCGCCAGGTGACGTCCAGTCCGGCGGCTTGCAACTGCTTGACCTGGTCGCGCACTTCGGCAAAGGGCAGCAACGGATCGAAATGTCCGTGCGTGATCAGCAGGCGTTGCGACCGGGCAACGGGCGTGAGTTCGCGGACTAGGTTTTCGAGTTCAAACACCCAGCCGCTGAGTCCGACGATGCCGGCGAGCCGGTGCGGATAGTGCAGGCCGGTTTCCAGCGCCATGAGGCAGCCCTGCGAAAAACCGCCGAGGGTGATTTGATCCGCCGGGAAATTTTGGGAGCGCAACTGGTCCAGCAGTTGGTTTAAAAGCAGCCGGCTGCGGTGGACGCCGGGAGCGATGTTGCCGGGATACTCGAACCAGGAATAACCGCCGTAATATTCGTCCGGCGCGTTGACCAGAAGGTAGTTCATCCACGGCAATTTCAAGGCTTCCGGCAGCCAGCGCCAGCCGGCGGCGGAATCGCCCAGGCCATGGAGCACCACAAACAGACGCCGCGAATCTTGGTTGGCGGCGGGAACCAGTTGCGTGTGCAGCATGAGTCAATGGGTTTGCGCGGCCGCCATCTGCTTTTGCGCCTCGGCATTGATCCAGTTCAAAAGCTCTTGCTGCTGTGTTTGCGTGAGCCGGGCGCTGGCATGCACGAGCGTGTATTGCGGCGGGGGCATCTCATGATGGGCAAGCACTTCGTAAATCCAGTCCAGTTTGCGGACTGCGAGGGCGGGGTTGGCCGGCCATTCGGAAAAATCCACATGCGCGCGTCCACCATTCACGTCCGACGTCACCAGCCAGGAGCCGGGAACCACGCGGGCATACCAGGGCCAGACGGTTTCGTGCGAGTGGCAATCATAACAGGCCCCCCGGAGCATGGCCGCAACCGCTGCGGGCGGATGCGTGGAGGCAATCAGGTCGTTTTTTACCGGCGGATTGGTGCGCGCCGGATTGGTGAACTGCAGCAACAGGAAAAGCAGGAGGATCGCCCCGATCACCCATTTTAATTTTTTTCTCATTTTTTAAATGCCGTTTGCATGCCTGTGGGGTCATGAAACCAACTTGCTCCAATCTTCGCCACCGGGTCGGGTCTGTCAACGTGCGGCCGGTAATTTGGCCCGGAGCACGTAAATGAGGGCTTTGACGGTGAGCTCGATGAACAGGAACGGTTTGGCGATGAAGTCGCTCCCGCCGGCGATGGTGGAGCTGGTGCGGTTTTCAAAATCATTCAGGCTGGTGACGAAAACGACGGGTGTCGTTTTCAGGTGCGGCAGGGCCCGCAGTCTGGCGCACAACTCGTAGCCGGACATGCCGGGCATGTCCACGTCGAGAAAAATGAGGTCGAATTCATTTTCCGCGAGCAGTTTCAGGGCCTGTTCGGGGTCTTCCACGCTGACGGATTTGAGCCGGGCTTTTTCCAGCGCGTAAATGATGGCGCGACGGGAAATGATCTCGTCATCCACCACCAGGATTTTGGAGACGAGCGGCTCCTGTTTTTCCGGCAGGGAGCTGCGGTCGAAAAGCACGCCCATGAAATCCACGGCGGCGGCGACGGTGCGGATGGTGGAGGAGTTGATGTTTTTGGGCTTCTCGTAAATTTCCTTGAGCAGGGCTTCCAAGGCGGAAGCCATGTGGGCGATCTGCACCATGCCGGCGAGGCCGGCGTTGCCGTTTAGCGCATGAACCCGGCGATACAAGCCGTAGGTCTGTTTCAGCCGGTCCATCTCGTTGTCCGCCTTCACCAATCCCAGCAGGCTGCTGCGCAGCACCGCGAGCGATCCGGGCAGTCCCTCAATGAACAACTTTCGGAGATTGGCCTGAAATGTGACGTCGTTCTCCGAGGACAGGCCGGGCGTTCCGGTGACCGCCGGCTTTTCGGCGGGCGCACCGGTTGGGGGCACCAACGCCCCGCTGGCACCAATGGTTTGCCGCACCACATCCATGAAATCTTTTGGCGAACAACTGGCTTTGGAGAGGCATTTGCTGGCCCCGGCCCGCCAGGCTTCCTGAATGAGATTCGTCAAATAGGTGTTGGAGAAAACAATGACGGGGGTTTTGGCGAATTGAGGCTCGCTGCGGATTTGCTTGATGACTTCCACGCCCGGCAACGCGGGCAGCATGAGATCAAGAATAATCAAATCCGGCTGGAGCGTATGCATGAGCTTCAAGCCGGATTCCCCATCGGACGCGACCTCGGCCTGATAGCCATCCACCGCAAGTTTGTTGCGGTAAACATTGGCCACAACTTGGTCGTCTTCGATGATCAGGATTTTTTTCATGCTGGATTGGTCTTCGCGAACACCGGGGCCAGTTCTGGTTGTGCCTGGAAAAATTCCCGGACTCTTGCGAGTTCGCGTCCGGCATTTTCCCAGATTTCACCGGCCCCCGTCAATGACCCCGATGCGCCGAGTTTTTCCAGTTCACGCAGGTGCGGCACCAGATGCGTCATCCCCAGCGTGGCACTGGCCCCGGCGCAACTGTGCGCCACGCGCCGGACATTATCCGCGTTGCCGGCGCTGATGGCCTCCTGCATCTGGACAAACTGCTTTTGCGTCTGGTCAAAATACATCGCCACCAGTTCCCGCAAGCTGTCTTGGTTGCCGTCCGTCAGATCGTTCATCCGCGTCATGTCCACGGGCGGCTCGGCCGCGACGGCATCCATGGGCGCGGGCGGCGGGGCGGCGGGTGACGGCGCGGGGATCCCCCCCCACTTTTCAATCTTCTCGCGAATATCCTTTGGCCGGACCGGTTTGGACAGGTAATCATCCATGCCGGCGGCCAGGCATTTTTCCCGGTCCCCTTGCATGGCGTGGGCGGTCATGGCCACGATGATGATGCGGGACTGGAGATGTTCGGGATCGCCGCTCATCTGCCGCAGTCGAATCTGCCGGGTGGCTTCGAGTCCGTCCATTTCCGGCATCATCACATCCATGAAAATCAAGTCGAACGGCTGGCGCACCACGGCGTCCAGCGCTTCGCGGCCGTTGCCGGCCACCTCCGGCTTGTAGCCGAGCTGTTGCATGATGCGCACCGCCACCTTCTGGTTGATGTCGTTGTCATCCACCAGCAAGATGCGCAGGGGCAGTTGCGCGGCCACCGAATTCGCCGGTTTAGGTGCTTCCGGGGCCGTGCCGGCCGGAACACGGGCGCTCAAGATGGAGCGCTCCAGCGCGGCGCACAATTGCGCCGGCTTGACCGGCTTTGTGACCGAGTGGGCGAACCGGACATGGGCTCCAGCCGGAATGCCGGTTTTGCCGAGCGGGTTCAAAAACACCACCGGCATCATGGCCGCTTCGGGAAATTTTTGAATTTCCGCCGCGATCGTCGTGCCGGCCTGGTCGGGCAGCGCGGCGTCCAGCAGCGCGAGATCAAAGGACATGCCCTGCCGGAATAATTCCAGCGCCTGGGCGGCGGTTCCCACGGAGTGCGGCTGCATTCCCCAGCGCCGGCACTGCTCCTGCAACAAATTTTTGACCACCGGATTGTCTTCCACAATCAGGATTTTCAAGTCGGCCAGTTGCTGGCGCGGTTTGGCGTGCGCGGGCGCGGCGGCATTTGTCGGTGCCGTCAGGTTGATGGTGAAATGAAAAGTGGAGCCGTCCCCCGGCATGCTTTCCGCCCACATCCGTCCGCCCATCAATTCCACCAGCTTCCGGCTGATGACCAGGCCAAGCCCGGTGCCGCCGTATTTGCGGGCCGTGGAGACATCCGCCTGGGAAAAGGGACGGAACAGGCGCGCCAGCCGGTCGGGCTGGATGCCAATGCCGGAATCGCGCACCGCAAAATGCAGGCGCAACGCCTGCACATTGTCCGCGCCGCACGGGGCGGACCGGAGCTGCTCAACCCGGACCACCACGCCGCCCTGCTCGGTAAATTTCAGCGCGTTGCCAATCAGGTTTACCAGCACCTGGCGGAGCCGCTGGGTGTCACCCTCGACCGTTTCCGGAATGACCTCCGCAACCTCGTAATGCAGATCCAGCTTTTTCTCCAGCGCCCGCGTGGCCAGCAGATCGAGCGATTCCTCGATGCACTCCCGCAGGTTAAAGGGCCGCCGCTCCAGTTCCATTTTGCCGGCCTCGATTTTGGAAAAATCCAGGATGTCGTTGATGATGCTCAACAGCGATTCGCTGCTGCTGTAAATCGTCTCCAGGTAACTGCGCTGGTCCGCCGTGAGCGCGGTGTCCATCAGCAACCCGGTCATCGCGATGACGCCGTTCATCGGCGTGCGGATCTCGTGGCTCATGGTCGCGAGGAATTCTGATTTGGCCCGGGAATTCGCCTCGGCGACGCGGCTGGCATCCATGAGTTCCTGCTGGCGCCGGCCCAGGTTTTCCATTTGCCGCCGGAGCGACAGGGCCCCCTGGAGCTGCGCCGGGAACAAATCCTTTTCCAGGGGCAGCGTTAAAAATTCGTGCAGTCCCAGTTCAAACGCCCGCACCGCCGACTCGGTTTCGCTGGGCGGGCCAAGGCCGATGGTGAAGACCGGCACGAAATGCGGCCGCTGCTGAAGCTGGCTCAAAAATGTCAGGCTGTCGCTCCCGGCGGATTTCAAATCCAGAAGCACAATTTCCGGCGGGCCGGATTCCAAGGCTTGCAGCGCCGTCCGAAAATCGGCTGTGGGGGCAAGCTGGCCGCCGGCCGCCCGCACGGCTGCCAGCAGCGCGTCGGCAAATGCAGGGTCCTTGCCCAGCAGCAAAACTTGAAATTTGGTGGAATTCATCCGGTCTAATCCGGCAAGCCGTAATTTGAACTGGGGTGTAACAAATAACTGCGGCTCCAGCCAGATGAATTTTGAGGTTCGCGGAAAGAATTATTGCGCGGTGCGCATCTCAGGCCATAAACTTGCCGTATGTTGCAAACGCTCTCCGAGCCTCGCATTGCCGGCGGGGCGCAACTGACAGCCTACCGCTTCATGTTGCGGGCGCGGCTGTTGGATGACAAATTCGCCGCGCTTTACCGCGCCGGCAAAATTCATGGCGGGGTTTTTCTGGGCCGGGGCCAGGAGGCGCTGAGCGCTGCGATTGGTGTGTCCCTCCAGAAAACCGATGTTTTCGCGCCGCTGATTCGCGATGCCGCCGGCCGGCTCGCGTTCGGCGAACCCATGATTGACGCTGTCCGCACCTATCTTGGCTCCGCGCTCGGGCCCATGCGCGGTCGCGACGGCAATGTTCACCGCGGCAATCCGTCGGCCGGCTACCTGCCCATGATCAGCCATCTGGGGGCCATGGTTTCCGTTGTGAACGGTGTGTTGTTCGCGCGCCGGATGAAAGGTGTCACTGGCATCGTCGGCGCGGCCTGTCTGGGCGAAGGTGCCACGTCCACCGGTTCTTTTCACGAGGCGCTCAATCAGGCCGCCGTGGAAAAACTTCCGCTCGTCCTCGTCGTGGCGAACAATCAATACGCGTATTCCACGCCGAACGACCGGCAGTTTGCCTGCGCTAATCTGGCGGACAAGGCCGTCGGCTATGGGGTCGGGGCGCACTTACTGGCCGGCAATGATTTCTCCGCGTGTCTTGAAGTGGTCGGCGCGGCGGTCGCCCGCGCCCGGGCCGGTCATGGCCCGCAGTTGGTGGTCGCCAGTCTGCTCCGGTTGTGTGGCCACGGCGAACACGACGACGCCGGCTACATTGCGCCGGAGCTGAAAAATGCTCCGCTCGGGCGCGACTGCCTGAAGATCGCCGAGGAGTTTCTGCTCAGGCAAAAGATTGCTGATGCCGCGCAGCTCGCCGTCTGGCGCAGTGAAACCATCCGCGAAATCGAGGAGACGGTCGCGCAGGTGCAGCGCGAGCCCGCGCCCGACCCGTTTGCGGAAAATTGGACCGCCCTGTCCACCGGGCATCTTGCGGAGGGCCATGAATAATCTTATGAGAACAGCAAGCCTTCAACCGCCAACCCCGAATTTCCAGCGGCCACCGGCCACCGGCCGGGGGAGCTTGGCCGTTGCCGGGTGGATGCTGAATGTTTTTCACGCTTTTTCCGCATGAGCCTCACCTATCTCGAAGCCATCCGCGAAGCCCAGGCCCATGCCCTGCGCGATGATCCGCGCGTGTTCATCTACGGCCAGGATGTGGGGCCGTTTGGCGGCGCGTTCAAGGCCACCAAAAACCTCGCCAGGGAATTTCCCGGCCGTGTTTTGGATTCGCCCATCAGCGAGGACGCCATGGTCGGGCTCGCCGTCGGCGCGGCCATTGAAGGCATGCGGCCGATTGTGGAAATGCAGTTTGCCGATTTCTCCACCGTGGGGTTCAACCAGGTGGTCAACCAGGCGGCCACGCTGTTCTGGCGCACGAATGTTTCCTGTCCCATCACCGTGCGGTTGCCGTTCGGCGGCACATCCGGCAGCGGGCCG
>JAJXXI010000433.1 GCA_021781185.1 bacterium | reverse complement strand
CGCCCGGAAGACCGGCTGCGCGCCAGCCGGCGGTTCCAGCAGCCCGTCCCAGTAGGCCTGAATGGCGCGCAACGCCGTTTCGCCCACCGGCACCAGCCGCTCCTTTTTGCCCTTGCCACGGACGCGGATGATCAACTCGTTAAAATCAACATCCTCCACGCGCAGGCCGCACAGCTCGCTGATGCGGAGCCCGCAGGAATAAATCGTCTCCAGCACGGCCACGTCGCGGAGGCAGACTTCCGCCGAGATCGGGCGCCCCGGCCCTTTTCGCTGTTTTTGTGATTCAAGCAGCTTTGCCGGTGCCGCGAGCAAATCAGCCATTTGCTGAATGGTGAGGAAACGCGGCAGCCGTTTCTCCAGTTTTGGCAACGAAATGTTTTTGATCGGCAAAGTTTCGACAACGCCATGCCGCATCAGGAATTTGTAAAAGGTCCGCAAGGCCGAAAAACGAAGCTGCGTCGCCGCCCGGCTCAAATGGTTCCGCCCCAGAAAGCGAAGATAGCCGCGGAAGTCATCGCGCTGCAGTTGTTCCCAGACGGCGGGCGACTTGCGTTCCTCCTGATGCCAGCGCGCAAATTCGTCCAGCGCCTGCCGGTAATTACGCTGCGTGTAAACCGACGCACCGCGATCCGTCGCCAGGTGCGCGAGGAATTTTTGAATCCACTTGTCGCGGATTTCCGGCTGGGTGGGTGCTGTCTGGCTTTCCATCGCCGCCGAGGTTAACCAGGAAACGGGAAAAACACACGCACAGGAATCACAGGCCGGCAACAAAGCCCGGAGCGCGTCAGGTGAAACCCAGACCTGGTGTCAGGCGCGGTGCGTCAGGCGGAATTTTCCGGACGGGAGCGGCGGGAGCTTGTTCACCGCCGTGCAGTGAATCTTGTTCTCAAGTTCAAGCACGTTTTCGATCTGACGAGTCACGGTGCGCAGCTCGCCCGCTCCAGGAGCTTCGCGGTCGGGGATGAATTGCAGGTCGCAATCGCCGGCCTCATTCTGACGCAGTTGATAATGCGCGATGCCGGTCGCAGCGGCAAAACACCGGTCAATCTCCCAGGTTGTCACGCGCCGGCCATCGCGACGGCGCAACGCGTCGCGTGCGCGGCCATGAACGACGTAATCCGTCGCGTAAGGCCGTTCCTGCCGGGCCGCAAGATCTCCGATGCGATAGCGCACCAGCGGCATGAAATCATTCGTCAATGTCGTCACCACCAGGTCGCCCACGCCGCGTTCATCCGGTTCGACGACCTCGTAAAACGCGAGGTCGAGACACGCCTTCATTTCGCCGCGCTCGTTTTCCATCAGTAAATGCCCGGTCTCCGTCGAGCCGTAGAAATTGAAAACCGGCACGCCAAAGACGCGCTGCATGATCGCGCGGTGAACCACGCTGACAAATTCGTAGCTGACGAGGATGAATTTCACCGACGGAAACTTGATCCCCTGGCGCTCGCAAAACAGCGCGAACCAGACGCCATGCACCGGATCAAGATCCAAAAACTGCGGCGACCATTCCAAAATCTCCTCCGCCATGCGGCCCAGTTCCGCGTCGGTCTGCAAAAACGGAATGCGCGCCTGATTCACAAACCGCGTGGCGTCCACCGTCCGCGCCGACTTGGAGGTGTAATTGGAAAAGCAAACCAGGCCGTTGCAAACCGGCGGCACGATCGTGGCGCGGCGGGCATTGGGATGCCCGTCCAGCACCTGCGCCACAAAGCGGTTCAACCGCAGCACCCGCGCCTCCTGCTCGTTCCACCAGCCGCGACCGAACAGGACCGCCGTCCGTTCCTCCGAACTGCCGGACGTGTGCTCCAGTTCCACGACCTTTTCGGCCAGCAACGCATCCAGATTCCGTCCGGCTGGCAGGAAATTATGCGGAAAATTTTCGCGGAGCTCCCGCTTGGTGATCAGCGGCAGGCTCGCAAAACCGGCGGCGGGACCGGTGGCGGCCGACGCGGCCCGGTAAATGGGCAGCTCGCGCCAGCGCGGAAGCATTTCTTCCACGCGCGCCATCTGCGCCGCTTCGCGAACCAGTTCAGGAGTTGCCAGCATCTTGATAATACCAATGCACCAAATTTGAAAAAATTCCAGTGCGAAGGCTCATTTTTGCCGCCCATATCTACAAAAAATCCAGCAGGCGCGTCAAAAACTCCTCCGGCGCGTCGGCGTGAACCCAGTGAGCCGCCGTCGGGATGGATTGAATTTCTGCGGCGGGGAAAAGCCGGCGGATATCCAGTTCGTCCGCGGTCGAAATGTAGTCCGATTTACCGCCACGGATGAACAGCGCCGGCCCGGCAAATTGCCGGCCGGTTTTCAACACTTCGCCCAGGCGCGAATAATTCTCCGCCACGCCGCGCAGATTCATTTTCCAGATGAATTCCCCCTGCGGGTCGCGCCCCAGGTTTTTCAGAAGAAACCGCCGCAGATTCAGCGAGGGAATCTCCGGAGCGAGCGCCACCTCGATTTGCTGGCGCGACTGGAATTGCGGCAGATCCAGCGCCAGCAGCGCCGCGAAAATCGGATCGTGAACGCGCGGATAGGCCCGAGGCGCCATGTCCACCACGACGAGCTTTTTCACCCGCGCCGAAAAATCCAGGGCAAACCGCATCGCCACCTTGCCACCCATCGAGTGGCCAACCACCGGGGCGCATCCGATCTTTTGCGCCGCGAAGAATTGATCCACGTCGGCGGCCATCAGCGGATAATCCATCTCCGGATGGTGCGGCGAGCGGCCGTGATTGCGCAAATCCAGGGCGAAGACGTGGAATTTCTCCGCCAGCCCTGGCGCGACGCCGAACCAGTTGTCCGCCGAGCCAAACAGCCCGTGCAACAACACCAGCGGTTCACCTTGGCCAAGTTCTCTGAAATGGAGCTGCATTTGAATTTTACGACTGCTTTGTAGCAGTCGCCAGCCCATCGCTCAATGCTTGAAATCGGACCGGAAGCGGTGAAAATACGCCCGTGATTTTTCTGCATGGAACAAAGAGCCCGTATCGGCTGGTGGCACTGCTGGGTTTTCTGCTGGCCGCCGGCCAGGCGATCGCCGCCGCGGCCTCCGGCCCGACCTTGCATCTGGATTACGGCGAGGGCGTGCCGCATGACAACGCCATCAGCACATTCATGTATTTCGTGCCGTTAATTTCGCCGGAGCCGGTTTCCGTGCTCACCAATGCCGGCAACACCCAGTGCGCCCGCGTGCTTTCCTTCTCGTGCCAGACCAATGGAGTGAACTTTCACGCCACCTGCGAATTTGACTTCACGGGCACCGGTTCCCAGCAAAACATTTTGGACAACTCCGGCAAAATCCGCCAGCACCAGCGGGAACTTCAAGCCGGCGATTCCATCAAACATGTGCTGTCCGCCATCACCGTCGCCGGCACCGGGCGCGGCGACGTTGAGATTGGGGGCGTGTTCACCAACGGTCAGTGCCAGGTCAACCTGGTCCGGCTGCGTTTCAACCGCCACGGGCGCGCGAGTCCCGTGAGCATTGATCTGGAGGACTACTGTGGCCGCAACGGCGAGGTGCAGGTGGAAAATCCAGTGGTGGCGCGCGTCAACACGCTCACCTTCCAGCGAATGCCGGGCACGCCCAAAATGGAAGTCTCGCTGGCTTCGATCAAACGGAAGGATGCCGGCAATGGCCTCTGGCAGAATTTTCTCGGCGAGATCAAGGGCGTGACAGCCAACCTGTTTCTCCCGCCGCTCAAGATCGAGCCGGAAGGCCAGCAGGCCATGCTGGAGTTCGGCCTGGCCCTGGCCACGAAAACGCCCGAATTCACTTTCCCCTTCGCCATCCGGCTGAAAGCCGCGTCCGTGCCGCCTGCCAGCTAAACCCGAAACCCGAAGCGGAAGGGAACCGAAGGAAACAAAGAGAACGAAGCCAAAGATTTCACCCGCTCACCGCATGAGTTTGTCCATGCGCCAAAGCAGTGTGCCACCCCATTCCCCCTTCGTTCGCTTCGTTGCCTTCTATAAACCGATTTCGGAGTTCGGGCCGAACGGTTGCCCCCATCAGGCCAAGGCCTTGCCCACGCTGTAATCCCCCGGCAGGCGGGCGTATAACCCGGGGGAATGCTGCCGGATCAACGCCGCCAGCCAGTGGCGCATGAACGCCCAGAGCCAGTCCCGGCCCGCTTCGCCGTCGCGGCGGATGAGCGCGCGAAAACGGGCGTTGCGCTGGTAAATCACGTTGGCGCGGGTGGCGAGCTGCCCCTGCCAGCTCGCGGGCAATTCCGTCTGCAAATAGACGACCACCTCCGCCAGCACCCCCTCCGCCACCGCCCGGGGAATGAGGATGGTGTCTTGCTCAATCAACGGGCCGTGCTCATCCGGTTCCAGTCCGGGCGTGAGCGTTTGCATCAGCCTGCCGGTGGCCCGCAAGGCGGCGGCACGGCCACGCTGGCCCGCACGCGACCGGGCGGGAACGCCATGCGGTTTGCGGCGGCACGCCACCAGGGCGCCGTGGATCATCGGGTCTTTGTTTATCATGACGGGTCTCCTTTCGGGCGATAGGGCGTGGGGTCTTCCTTGCCCATGAGGTTATGAAAAGCGGCGGCGGCGGCCTCGGACTCCGGCGTGGTGGGTTCCGGCGGCGGCTGGCTGTAAAACGGCTTTTTCCGGGCGCGCTTGGGTTTCGCCTCGGGTTCAGCCGCTGCGGTTGCGGGAACGTCCGGCATTTCCGGCTGCGCGCGGCCTTCCACAATGGCGATTTCCTCCCCGGTCAGGCCGTAGAGGTCATAGACCAGGCGGTCAATCTGCGTGTCCGTGGCGGCGATCTGGCGTTCCAGCGCGGTCTGTTCCTGCGGCGTCCGCGCGGCGGCCAACTGCCGGTGCAGTTCCAACATCTGCTCCACCAGCTTCACCATCCGGTCGTGGCGCTCCTTGTCGGTCTTGTTGGAGAAGTTGATGACACGAATGGGCAACTCGCCGAAATACTGCTTCGTGCAAGTAATCCAACCGCCACGAAACAAATTGCTCATGCCCTGCAAGCGCCAGAACAAAAGTTTCGAGTTGAGAAGACCCAAAACGTATTCAGACTTTAATTGGCACTGTTTGGAAAGCGTGATGGTGAATCCGCCGCTCGCCATCGGACACAATTGTCCCCGCGTTTGGTTTGGGATGAGTGCAAACAATCCGCCGTCAGCGAGCAAAGGCACTGAAATCTGGGCTTGGTCATGCAGCGCAAGGTTGCGCGGCGCACTGTAAGCGAACCACTCCTTGAACTGCTTCCGGCGTTTCAATGCCGGTTGGTTTTCATGCAGGTATGAGTAAGCGCGCGGGAAAAGCCGTTTAAGCTCCGGCTCAGTGTAAAGTCGGAAGCTGCCGTTCTCTGAAACGTAAGGAAAGATGACCTTCCACTTTCCGGTCGGCGAAAAGCGGTAACGACCGAAGTCGCTGGCGAAAAGCGGTTCGCGGATGATTTCCTTTTCAATCTTGAGCGTGCCGCTTTCAAAAACAAAAACCTCATCATCGCCCGTGCTGCTGCCCCGGCTCATGTCGGCGGGGAGATCGAGCAGTCGCGTCGTTTGCTTGCTGAGTTTGGCGAGGAGCGAAGCACTTTCAAGGCTCTCAAACGACCAAGCCCCTGCCGTAAGCGACTTGCCTTCACGCTTGGCAAACACGGTTTGGGAAAGAGCCTTTGCTGCCGCCTCGCTGGTGCCGTATTCAAACGACATGGCTTTGCCACGTTGGAGAAACAACAGGCAAGTGTAGGTCGTCGCCTCAAACACCTGGCTATGTCCGAAGTCAACGATCTTGCTGACAGCTTTCTCATTGGAGAGCACGCGCCGGAGACTTTCTCCGTAGTCGGTTCGGAAAAACTTGTTCGGAATAATAAAGCCTTGTCGCCCCGATTTGTTTAGCAATTGCAGCCCGCGCTCGACAAAGATTACGTAGATGTCGTAGTTGCCTTCGCTGGCCGATTTGTAGGCGCGGCTGAAGAACTCGACCTCCTGCGGCTGCGAATCCTGCATCGTCTGGATGCGAATGTAAGGCGGATTCCCAATCACCGCGTCGAAGCCGCCGGCCTGGAAGATGTCCGCAAACTCCGCGTGCCAGTCGAAGACGTTGATGCGGTAGCGTTCCTCGTCGGTGAGCAGCGGGAGTTCGGCCTGCTGGTAAAAATCCGGGCCGATGAGCGAGTTGCCGCACTTGATGTTGTCGCCCAGATCGGGCAGCGCGCGTTCCGCAAAGAGCCGGAAGATGGTCTGGAGCGTCTGGCCGGTCTCGCCTTCCAGCACCTTGAGCAGCAGCGAGAGCTTGGTGACTTCCACCGCCTGCGCGTCAATGTCCACGCCGTGGATGTTGGCGAGCAGGATCCGTTTGCGCTCGGCGATAGTCAGCTTCCAGCCCCGGCTGGTCTCCACGAGCGCCGGGCGGCTGCCCCTGGCAAACCGGGCCGGGTCGTTGGCAAGGTAGAATTGCAGATGCCAGTCGAGGAGGAATTGATACGCGCCGATGAGAAAGGAGCCGGAACCGCACGCGGGATCAAGAATGCGAAGTTTGGCCAAGCGGTTGAGGATGGCGGTGGCGGAAGGAGCGCGGCCTTCAGGCCGCTTCACCGTGCGAACGTCGGCAGCGTCAGATTTATCCCGGGCC
>JAJXXI010000417.1 GCA_021781185.1 bacterium | reverse complement strand
GTTGGAAAACAAATCGTTCGGGATGACCGTCGCCATCTGGTCCGCCACGCTGATGAGCACGGGTTGCACCTGCGGCAGCGGGTCGCCGGGCTTGAGGTAATCGAACTGGAGCAGTTTCGGCTGCAACTGGTCCGGCGGCGAGGATTCCACGATGCTCACCTGGCGGCGCGGCACTTCGTGCACGGACAGCACGACGCAATGCCGTGAATCCGGAGACCAGACCACGGGCCCGAGATACGGATGTTGCGCCGTGCCGTTCGTGGTCAGCCGCGTCGTTTCGCCGGACGCGGAAACGAGTTCGACGTTTTGATCCGTGAACCGGACCGACCAGTTTTTATCCGGCGACTGGCCGTTGTCCTGTGGTGGCGTGGGGTCCAGTTTGATCGGCTTGCCGTCAATCTGCACCTCCAGCGTGTCGGGCGCGGCCTCAAAATAACCAAGCGGGCTGCCGGACACATCCGTCACCAGCCAGACATGGCCGGCGTAAGTTTGAATCTCTTTCGTCTGGCCGGGTTCCACGCGGCCATACGGCTGGCACTCGCCGCTCTGATCCATCCAGAAGATTTCCGCGGGACGGGACATGACGTTGTGGAAGCGGATGGCGGTTCCATTCCCGGTTTGGACGGTGTGCCTGGGGGCGAGCGAGTGCTGGCCGGCGGTGGAAAGCGGTTCGACCTTGGCCAGGCCCAGCTTTTCAGCAGAACCTGCGCGCCGGATTTCGCCGGTGGCGGCATCCACGAGCACATATTCGTGCGAGTCCGGGCCGGTCGTCACGCGATACCAGAAATGGCGGTTGTCCGGCAGCCAGTGCGGGGCGACCACGTCGCGGAACACCTTGCCCTCGATGCGCCCGGCCAGCGACATGGCGCGGGAATAATCCACCGCCGCAACGCAGGTGGTGACATTCAATGCGCCGATCAGAAACAGGAGCCCCAGCGAAACACAACGTTTCATCGGCGGTTCATCAGGTCTTCGATCTCATCAGCTTCAATGGGGATGCCGGCCATCAGATCGAGCTGGCCGGTTTCGGTGACGACGACGGTGTTTTCGAGGCGCACACCGAAGCCTTCCTCCTTGATATAAATCGCCGGTTCGACGGTCAGCACCCAGCCGGGCTCGATTTTGAAATGATTGTAGGTGACGTCATGCACGTCCAGCCCGATGGGGTGCGAAACGCCGTGCATGAAAAACGGGCGCGCGGCGGGATTGTCCGGCGTTTGCTTTTTGAGTTGCGATGGTTTGAGCAGGCCGAGATCAACGCATTCCTTGGCGACATGTTCCTCGCATTCCAGCCGCAAATCCTTGGTGGTCTTGCCGGGCACGAGTGCGGCGACCTGGGCGCGGAAGACGCGCAGCACGGCGTTGTAAACCTGCTTCTGCCGGCGCGTGAAACGTCCGTTCACGGGAATGGTGCGCGTGAGGTCGCTCATGTAATTGCCCAGCCCGGCGGCGACATCGAGCAGCAGGAGGTCGCCCTTTTTACAGATCTGGTCGTTCTGGGTGTAGTGCAGGATGTTGTTGTTTGCGCCGCCGGCGATGATGGGCGCGTAGGCAAACTGGCCCTTGTGCCGGAGGAATTCATGCGCGAACTCGGCCTCGACCTCGGCCTCGTTGACGCCGGGTTTCAGAAATTTACAGACGCGCCGGAAGCCTTTGCCGGTGAGGTCGCACGCGGCCTTGATGGCGTCAATCTCATGCGGCGATTTCACGGAACGAAGCTCGTGCATCAGCGGTGCCAGGCGGCGATAGTGGTGCAGCGGAAATTGTTTCCGGCAAGCGCGGACGAAACGCGCATCCCGCGTTTCCACCGGCGCGTCGGCGCGCGGGTGTTCGTTGCTGTTGAGATAGGCGTTTTCCACTTCACACATGAGCTGGCGGAAAATTCCGGGGAATTCAGAAAGCCATCTCACCTGCTTGATGCCGGAAAGGGCGGTCGCCTCTTCCTTGGCCAGCTTGTGGCCTTCCCAGATGGTCAGATGCTCATTGGGCTGGCGCACGAAAAGAATCTCGCGGTGGTTTGGATCGAACGCATCCGGCGCGAGCAGCAGGATGGTCTCCTCCTGATGAATGCCGGTGAGATAAAAGAGGTCGGCGTTCTGGAGATGGCCCATGGAACCGTCGGCGTTCGTGGGCATGATGTCGTTGGCGTTCAGGACGGCCAGCGAGCGCGGCAACAGCTTCTGGACGAGGCGTTCGCGGTTCAGGATGAACAGGGCGGCGGGGAGGGGAACGGCTTTCATTTCAGCGATTCAATGTTGAACCACGAAATACACGAACCAGACGAAAAGTGACAGAAAGAAAACGATCGGTCGGAGAGAAAAGGGGCTTGCCGGAGTTGGATGGAAGATGGTTTCCAAGTTCCGTTCGATTTTTTCCAAAGTTTTCGCCTGGGCTGCTGGCGAGTTCGCGGGGTCAAGTTTTTTTCCGCAGCCACAGCAATCCGCCGAGGCCGGCGGCGAGCAGGCCCGAAACGGCCCAGGCCCCCATGCTGGCGTTTTGCGGGGCAAGCCACAATGCCGCCGCCCCCACCGCCGGGCCGACGGAGTTGCCCACGCCAATGGCCGCCTCGTGAATGCCGCCATGTTCGCTTTTGGTGTCGCTCGCATCCATGGCATAAAACAACGAGGAATAATAGATCAGACCGACGGCCGCGCCGAAAAGCAGTTGCGCCATCAGCACCACCACCAGGCTGGGGGCAATCAGGATGGCGGCGAATGAAATGACCAGCAGACCGAACGCCGTCGCCAGCCAGCGGAAACGATAATGCCAGCCGGTCCAGCGCCAGAGCACGATGAACGACAGGAAACGCATGAAACCCCAGAGCGAACAGATAAAACCGGCAGACATCGGCGACAGGTGGAATTTGGCCGCGATGCCCGGCAGCACGGCGAGCAGCGTGTTGATGGCGATGTAGGCAAACGGATTCGCCAGCCACGCCATGCGCTGAAACGATTTCGCGAGCCGGGGCGCGGGGCCGCCCGCATGGGACGCAACCGTCAAGCTGGGTTCGTCCACGGCGGGTTTCGGCAGTTTTTCCAGCCAGAACGCCAGCGCCATTTCCAGCGCGAACAGGGCGGCGGGTAGATAAAACAAGCTCTGGTAGCCCAGCTTCATGATGAGCGTGCCGCCGATGAACAGCGCGCCCGCATTGGTCGCGGCCCAGGTGATGTTGTAGATGCCGATGGCGTGGGGCACGCGGTCGGGCGTTTCACCTTCGCTGATGAGCGCCTCCAGCACGGGCCAGGTGAAACACATGCCCAGCGTAACCACGGCGGCGGCGGTGATTTGCCCGGCGGCGGACGCAAGCTGCGAGCCGGCCAGCAGTCCGGCGATCATGACGCAAAAACCCACCTTGAGCGCGGTGAAGTAACCCCAGCGCTGCGCGAGCCGACCCGCCTGCCACGAGGCCACCGCATAGCAAAGCCCCAGCAGCGCGGCCACGACGAGGTTTGACTGGTCGGTGAAGCCAAACCGGTCGTGCAGGAGGAAATAGAGGTAGGTGAAAAACAGCACCGTGCCGAAGGAGTTCATTCCCTCGATGCTGAAGCAAAGCGTCTGACGTTTTTGGCGGAGGTTCACGGGTGGGCGGGAATTTCCGCAAGCGCCTGGCGGCAATACCATTTCACGGCATCCGTCATTGGCGGTGCAAGCGTGTCCAGCTCATCGGCCGCACACCAGCGGATGTCGTGATGCTCCTCAGCGGCGAGGGCCAGGGTGCCATTCTTTGGTCGTGCCCAGTAAATCATGCCGATGTGCTCGTGCGTGTCGCTGATGCGGTGGATGTCCAGAAAGCGGGGCGCGATGAGCGCGCGGGTGCCGGGCGAAGTCGTGGGCGGCCGTTCGCCTAGCAATTCCACGTCAAAACCACTTTCCTCCTTCGCCTCGCGCCGGGCTGCCTGCTCGGGATCCTCGTCCAATTCGATGTGGCCGCCGAGCGGCAGCCACTTGTCGAGTTTGCGATGGTGGATGAGCAGAATCTTTCCGTCGTGGACGACCAAGATGGCAACGGTGAAATCGATTTTTTCGTGAAGATGCGGCATGCAGGGTTACGATTTCTGATTTATGCGGGACGCGCCATAAAAAAATTACGAGTCCCGCAACACGCAGGGCTCGTCATTCGTGAATCGCAAATGCGGATTATTTCATCCGGTCAAAGCTCTTCTGGAGAATCTGCCAGTCTTTCAGGCCGGTGACTTTGCTCTGGAAGGATTTATTGATCTCGGCTTCCTTCGCATTCTTGGTCGGTTTGCTGGCCTTGTAGAAAATGCCAAAGTGGCCGGGGAACGGTTCGCTCGCCAGCTTGTAGGCCGCGAGCTCGTCTGTCACGTCGTGGCTTTTAGGAATCTCGTTGAACACGCCGCCCTTGCGCGGGTTGCTGGCGTCGAACGCGCCCTCGTAAAATTCCACACATTCGCTCAGGCATTCGATGAAGCTGAAACCGTCGTGATCCATGGCGGCTTCCATCATCTGCAAGACATGGTTCGGATTGGTGGAGGTTGTCCGGGCAACGAACGTGGCTCCGGCGGAAATCGCCTGCTTGAGCGGGTTGATGGGGTAGTCCACCGCACCCCAGATGTCGGTCTTGCTCTTGAATCCGAGCGGCGAGGTGGGGGAAGTCTGTTTTTTCGTCAGGCCGTAAACCCAGTTGTCCATCACGCAATAGGTCAGCTTGATGTTCTTGCGCGCGGTGTGGGTGAAATGATTGCCGCCGATGGAGAAGGCGTCGCCGTCGCCGCCGAACACGAAGACGTGCAAGTCAGGGCGGGAGAGCGAAATGCCGCTGGCAAACGGCAGCGCGCGGCCATGAATGTAATGCGCTCCGTGGGCCTGCACGAAGTAAGGGAAGCGGCTGGAGCAGCCGATGCCCGCGACTGTGGTGATTTTTTCATGCAGCATTTTGCGCTTTTCAATCAGTTTGAAATACAACGCGAGGACGGAAAAGTCGCCGCAGCCGGGGCACCAGGTTGGATGGTCGGCGGCGATTTCTTTTTTGGTCAGGCCCTTGCGCTCCGCTGCTGGCGGCGTGGTGGAACTGGGGACGGGTTTTTCGATTAAAGTTTCACTCATAAAATTTGCTGGTTGCGATTAATATTTGCGGAGGCCGGTGGTGACGTTGGTTTTCACCCGTTCCAGAATTTCTTTCACCTTCCAGGTAAGGCCATCGGTCTTGTTGATGCCCTGAATTTTGGGATCACAATAGCGGGCGCGCAAAACCGCTCCCATCTGGCCGATGCCGTAAAGTCCTTCATCGTTCATTTCCACCACGAGGATGTGATTGAAACCGGAGAAGATGTTCTCCAGCCCGTTGGGCAGCGGATTGACATGCTTGAGGTGGATGGACGAAACGCTGTCGCCGGCGGCGCGGGCGCGATCCACAGCCTCGCGGATGGGGCCTTCCGTGGAACCCCAACCGACGAGCAGCACGTTGCCCTCGGGCGGGCCGTAAACTTTTGGCACTGGCAGCATGGTGGCAAGTGCCTGCAGTTTTTTCCGGCGTTTGGCGTTCATCTGCATGTGCAGTTTCGGCGAACCCGACGGATGGCCCATCTCATCGTGCTCCAAGCCGGTAGCGATGGGATACTTGCCGCTCAAAATCTTGGTGCCGGGCACGACATGGTGAGTGATGCCGTCCTTCGCGTTCAAATCATAAGGCTTGTGATTGGCAACTGGAGAGAGATCGGGCGTGATGTCCTGGCAAACTTTTTCGAGATTCGGCTCAACGAACGCCTCGATGCGCGTGGCGATGCCCTGATCGGTGAGCAAAATCACCGGCACACTGTATTTCCGGGCAATGTTCACGGCCTCGATGGACATGTAGAAACAATCTTCGACATTGGCCGGCGCGATGACCACGCGCGGGGAGTCACCGTGCCCGCCGTTAATGGCGATGTTCAAGTCGGACTGCTCAATGTTCGTCGGCATGCCGGTGGATGGGCCGCCGCGTTGCACATCAATGATGACCAGCGGCACTTCCGCCATGACCGCCCAGCCGAGCGCCTCGGTCTTGAGCGCAATGCCAGGTCCGCTGGAACCGGTCACAGCGACGCGGCCCGAGTAACTGGCCCCGATGGCCATGGAAATGGAAGCAATTTCATCTTCGCACTGGATAAAAGAGCCGCCGTATTTCGGCAGTTCGCGGCGGAGCAGTTCCATGATGTCCGTCCACGGCGTAATCGGGTAGCCAGCGCCAAAACGCACGCCGGCGGCGATAAGACCGTAGCCAATCGCCTCGTTGCCGTTCATCACCACTTGGTTGCCATCCTTCTTCTGGGCGTCCACAAACTTAAAAGTCTCGACGATGTTGCCCAGTGAATGACCATAACCGGCATGGAACGCGGCGAGCGCATTGTTCAAGATACTCGGATTTTTTCCGGTGAAGCGTTCGCCGACGAGCTTTTCGAGCTTCGGCACATTCAGATCAAACATTTTGGCAATCAACCCCAGTGCAAAAATGTTTTTGCCCTTGTCCTTCGCCGTGCCACCGATGGCTTCAACGGTCAGTCCGGAAATCGGGATGCCGACGTGATGATAATCCTTTTCCAACTCAGGCTTGGCCACCACATGATCGGAATCAAACAGCACAATGCCGCCTTTTTTCAACGAACCGATGTGGTTCTCATAGGAATGCTG
>JAJXXI010000430.1 GCA_021781185.1 bacterium | reverse complement strand
ATTGGTCAGCAATTCATACGCTGAAACACCATAGGCATAAATATCAGCACGGGCATCTATAGGATCACGTCGCAGTTGCTCGGGGGCCATGTATCCGGGCGTGCCGGGGTTTTTGGAAAATTTAACCGGTTTTTCCGGCAGCGGCTGGGCCATGTCAAAATCAATCACCCGCACCGCCGCATTGCGCGACACCAACACATTTTCCGGCTTGAAATCCAGATGCATGTAACCGGCTTCATGAACGCTGTGCAACCCAGTCGCCATATCTATCAGGATTTGCGCGACGTTTTCGGTCAACACCGGATCCTGTCGGGCAAAAAGAATCTTCAAATTGTCGGCTTCCACGTAATCCATCAGCAGATAATCACTGCCATGTTCGACATAGCCGACGATATTGTCGCTGCCAGCGAGGTGGGCGAGAACTTTATTGCCATGGGCAAACCGCCGGCGTGCCAGCAAATTGAAACGGAGTTCCCGCTTGAGCCTGCGCAACGCATAGGTTTTTCCACGGCTGTCTGAAACGATCCAGATGTCCGCCATGCCTCCGCTGTTGAGCAGTTCACGCAGGTAGAATCTTCCGAACTTTTCCTGGCCGCCAGTCATGCTTCCTGTCAATGAACTCGCCATAACCACGATTACCACATGCCAACGCTGACGGCGAACTAAACTTTCCGCCGATTTTTCTTCCCGAGATGAACAGACTTGATCAATTTTCCACCATGTTGACGGTCAACAATGCGCAAGCTTGGGTTCGAGCATCATTGGGATTGATTTACCCCGAAGTCTGTCAGTTGTGTCAGGACGAAAGAGCCGCAATTAAGGATGGCCTGGTGGGTGCCAAATGCTGGTCAAACGTCCGTTTCATCCGCCCGCCATTTTGCGAGCGCTGCGGCCTGCCGTTCGAGGGAGATATTACCACGAAATTGAGTTGCACCAACTGCCAGGAATTGGAACTGCATTTCAGTTCCGCCCGTTCGGCGGTCGTTGCCAAAACCGTCGTGCTGGAGGCCATTCATCGGTTCAAATACTCCCATGCGATGTGGTTTGAAAATTTCCTCGCCGATTTGCTGGTTCGCGCGGCGGCCCCGGTGCTGACCGGCCAGGACTGGGATTGCATTGTGCCCGTGCCGCTGCATCCTTTGAAACTGCGGGAACGGGAATTCAATCAAGCCGAAAGGCTCGCCGCGTATTTGAGCCGTGCAACAAAAATACCGTTGAACCGTAAATCGCTCCAACGTGTCAACTTTACCGCGACACAAACTTTGCTGAATCGCGAACAACGCGCGGCCAACATGAATAGCGCCTTTATCGCTACCGATCGGCCAAGGCTGCTCAAGAAGCGCATTGTCCTGGTGGATGATGTCTTTACCACCGGTGCGACAACCAATGCCTGCGCCCAAGCTTTGCGTCAGGCTGGAGCGGCGGAGGTGTGCGTCTGGACAGTTGCGCGCGGACTTTGAATTTTATATGATTGAATGTTCATGGATACTACTACGTTCTTGAAGAAAACTATCGGTGGTGTCACGCAGGTCGAACCGGCTTTGACGCCGCCGACCAGCTCACAGACTCCTTTTGTTAAAAAACAAAAGCTGGGGGCCAGCAAGTCCAAAAAGCGGGAAATCCCGGAAGGGCTCTGGACCAAGTGTCCATCTTGCTCCACAATGATTTTCGACAAGGAACTGGATAACAATCTTCAGATCTGCCCCAAGTGCGAGCATCATTTTCCCATCGGTTCGCGTGAACGCATTCATTCCCTGGTTGAAACCTGTTCCTTTGAGGAAATGGATGCCGAAATGATCAGCGTGGACATTCTGCAGTTTAAGGGGGTGGCCACCTACCGCTCCAAGCTCGATTCCTACAAAAAAAAATCCACGCTCAAGGACGCTGTGGTCACCGGCATCGGCAAAATGGGCCAGCACACGGTGGCGCTGGGCGTGATGGACTTTAACTTTCTCGGCGGTTCAATGGGTTCCGTGGTGGGGGAAAAACTCACCCGGCTGATCGAACGCGGCACCGAAGGCGGCTGGCCGGTCATCATCATTTCCACCAGCGGCGGTGCCCGCATGTATGAAGGCATGTTCAGCCTCATGCAAATGGCCAAAACCAGCGCCGCCCTCGCCTACCACGCCCAAAATCGCCTGCCCTACATCAGCATTCTGGTCAATCCCGACTATGCCGGTGTCATGGCCAGCTACGCCAGCCTGGGCGATTTGATTTTGGCGGAACCCAAGGCGATGATCGGTTTTGCCGGCCCGCGCGTGATCAAGGACACCACGCAGGCGGAACTGCCGCCAGGCTTTCAAACCTCGGAATTTCTGCTCGACCACGGCCTCATTGACGCCATTGTTCCCCGCAAGGAAATGAAAGAACAACTGGTGAAATACCTCGACTATTTCGCCGCCGGCAAAAAACACGTCAACACCTGACCCCGCCGCCCTTCGTTTTTTACAATTTCCGCCGCTGTTTTTTTGGTGATTCCGACTCACCATCATTGACAGCGGCTTTTTATTTTCGGAAATTCAACCTCCCAACTTTATTTTAACAACCACATGAGCAAAGCTATTTCCACTGAATCACTCTCCCAGGAAAGCCGCACCTTTCCGCCTTCAACGGAGGTCATCCAACGCGCGCTTCTCAATCGTGCGCAATTTGACGCGCTTTATCAGCGTTCCATTCGCGAGCCGGAGAAATTCTGGCTCGAACAGGCGCTGACCTTGGAATGGTTTAAAACGCCCTCTGTCGCCTGCAAATTCACCTGGGATACCGGGGCGCGGAAAATCGAACACACCTGGTTCGAGGACGGCCAGCTTAATCTCACCACGAACTGTCTGGATCGCCATCTGAAGATCCACGGCAACAAAACCGCCCTCATCTGGCAGGGCGAACCGGAGGAAGACGTCCGGCACATCACCTACGCCGAACTTCACGCGGAAGTCTGCAAGTTCGCCAACGTCCTGAAATCGCTCGGCATCAGAAAAGGTGACCGGGTGGCGATTTACATGCCGATGATTCCCGAGGCCGCCGTGGCGATGCTCGGCTGCGCGCGCATCGGGGCGGTTCATTCGGTCGTGTTTGGCGGGTTCAGTTCGGACGCGCTGGCCGGGCGTATCAAGGATTCGGAATGCAAGCTGCTGGTTACGGCCAATGTCTCCCTGCGCGCCGGCAAACACATTGCCCTCAAGGAACTCGCCGACGAGGCGTTGAAACACACGCCCAGCATCGAACGCGTCATCGTGGTCAAACGCAATGAAGAACCGTGCAACTTCGCCGCCGGACGCGATATTTGGTATCACGATGTAATGGCCAGGGCTTCGGCGGATTGCCCGGCCGAAAAACTCAACGCCGAGGATTACTTGTTCATCCTTTACACGTCCGGCTCGACCGGAAAACCGAAGGGCGTTGTCCACAGCACGGCGGGTTATCTGCTCTGGAGCGCGCTCACTCACAAATACGTTTTCGACATTCACGACGGCGACGTCTATTTCTGCACCGCCGACATTGGCTGGGTGACCGGCCACAGCTACGTCGTTTATGGTCCGTTGTGCAACGGCGGAACCACGCTGATGTTCGAAGGCGTGCCCACCTATCCTGATGCCGGCCGCTTCTGGAAGATTGTTGAGAAGTTTAAGGTGAATTCCTTTTATACGGCACCCACTGCCATCCGCGCACTCATCCGCCTGGGCGATGAATGGCCGGCGAAATACGATTTAAGTTCGCTCCGCGTCCTCGGCACCGTCGGTGAACCGATCAATCCCGAGGCGTGGATGTGGTATTACAAGCACATCGGCCACGAACGCTGCCCCATCGTGGACACCTGGTGGCAAACGGAAACCGGCGGTCACCTCATCACCCCCCTGCCCGGCGTGAACACCCTGAAACCCGGCAGCGCAAGCCAGCCCTTCTTTGGTGTGGAACCGGTGGTCCTCCGCGACGACGGCAGCGAATGCAAACCCAACGAAGGCGGCAAACTTTGCATCAAACATCCCTGGCCCGGCATCATGCGCACGACTTGGGGGGATCACCACCGGTTTATCAACACCTATTTTGCCACCTTCAACAACATGTATTTCACCGGCGACGGCTGCCGCGTGGATGCCGATGGCGACTACTGGCTGCTCGGCCGCGTGGACGACGTCGTGAACGTCTCCGGCCATCGCATTGGCACCGCCGAAGTGGAAAGCGCGCTGGTCAGCCATCCCAAAGTTGCCGAGGCCGCCGTTGCGCCCATGCCGCATGACATCAAAGGCCAGGCGTTGTATGCCTTTGTTACCTTGAAAGACGGCGAGGCTGAGAGCGAGGAATTAAAAAAAGACATTGGCGTGCATGTCCGCAGAGAAATCGGCGCGATCGCCGTGCCCGACAAGATTCAGTTCGCCTCCGGCCTGCCAAAGACGCGTTCGGGTAAAATCATGCGCCGCATCCTCCGCAAGATCGCGGAAAACCAAACCGATCAGATCGGCGACACCACCACGCTCGCCGACCCCGGAGTGGTGGACGCGCTGGTTAAAGGGAAACAGTAATCCGGCTGATTCACGAACTTGCGTTCAAATTTTTGAACCATTATAATTTGCGCCGATGAAATTTATCGCGGCCATTTCAGTGTTTGCCCTGTTTGCCTTTTTTATCGGTTGGGGAATCATTCTCCTCCTGCGCGGCCAGCCGTGGCTGCTCATCGCCGCGCTGGGCGTGTTTCTTGGCACGTTCATCAAATACGGTTGTCTCTCGCACTGAAATCGGGGGGGGGAATCTGGCCTTCTTGCATCCGGGGTAAAATCATCCCCAACCCCCTCTTTTTGCCCCCCAGGACGCCACCCCAATTCTCAAGCATCACTTGGCCGGCACGGGGAATTTCTGCTGCATGGCGGTAAGAATTTGCGACCAAGTCATACTGGTTCCGCTTTTGGTTCCCGCCGCGATACCCGTGGCATAAGCCGTTGCCGGTGAAGTTCCCTGCACCACATACGCTTGGTTGCCCATGTAAATAATGCTCATTCCCGGCAAGGCCATGGCTGTTCCCGTGCCGTAATTCGAGTATGGCGCGAGTTGATTGCCCTGCGTGGCGGCCACGGCAATGACGCCAGGATTCGCCGCCGGAGTGTCCACAAAGTTTTCTCCGCTGTTTCCCGTGGCTGCGAAAATGATGACGCCTTTGGCCAGGACCTGGTTAACAAAGTCATCGAGAATGGGACTATCAGTCGTGCCACCGAGGCTCAAGTTAACGACGTTCGCGCCGCCGTTCACAGCCGCTTGGAGACCAAGAATCAAATTCCAACTTGTCGTCGTTGTGCTGTTGCCATAAATGTCCACCGGCAAAATCTGGGCAGAAGTGTTGCCGCCCTGTGCGGCCATCGCACGCAAAATGGTTTCGGCCATGCTCGTGGCATGAGTGGGGTCCGTGCTGCCAACGTCAGCGCTGCCGGCAATGGAAATGGATTTGAGAATAAATTTGTCAAGATCCGTGCCCAGCGATTGAATGGAGGTGTCCACCAGCCCAACAATCACCTGCCCAGAATTCCCGGGCGGATTCAAGGCCAGCGAAACCTGCCCAACGGGAGCGCCATTAATGGATTGAGGCATCACCGGCGGGTCATAAATATAATTGTAATCCACTAATGCCACGTCGGAATTGGCTTTCAATTGTCCCAGCGCGGCATCGGCAGCATCCGCATCGGCGAATTGCAACCGGTAAAGCCCCAGCTTGTCATCGCGTCCAATCACCTTGGCTCCGATCGCTTTGGCCAGGGCGTCTATGTCTGTGCCGGGTTTCACCTTCAATAGCAGTTCATTGGGAATGTGCTTTTGTTTTGCCTTGGCGGTTTTGGGAGCTTCCACATTCACTGCGCGGGTGGCGTTTTCCCGGCTTGTGAGAAAAACGTAGAGTTGGGAGGCTTGGTTGGTCTGCGGCACGTAGGCAAAATTCAAATCACCAAGCAGCTTCTTCAGAGCCTCGCCGGAAGACAGGCCGGTGAATTTGACATCCACATTTCGCGCCGCAGTCGGTTCCACGAAAATGTGCCAGCCGGTCTGATGCGCAATATCCTCCAGCAACGGCCAGAGCGGTTCGCCATGAATATCGGCGCTGACATTATCGGCCGCCGCATTCCAGACGAGAGAATTCGTCGTGTTCGCCGCCCTTCCCGGCCAGACCAGCCCCCACACCAGCAGGAGGAACAGAAACTGGATTTTTAGGCGGCACATGAGCGTTTGTGTATTGAATGAGCTTCCTGCCAATTCGTTCAGCGGTTATTTCTTCAAAACTGTCCGCACCCAGTCCTGATTGTCCAAATACCAGCGGATCGTTTCACGGATGCCCTGCTCAAACCTGTGGGCGGGCGTCCAGCCAAGTTCGCGCTGAATCTTCGTGGCGTCAATCGCATAACGGCGGTCATGGCCGGGCCGGTCTTTGACGAACGTGATCAAGGAACGGGAATCGCCCCCAAGTCCAGGCGCAAACTCATCAATGATGTCGCAAATGAGCTGAACGATGTGAATATTCGCCCACTCATTGTGACCGCCGATGTTGTAAGTCTCCGCAGCCCTGCCTTTGTTCAAAACCGTCCACAGGGCCTCGGCATGGTCCCGAACATAAAGCCAGTCGCGGACGTTCATGCCGTCGCCATAAACAGGCAGCGGTTT
>JAJXXI010000467.1 GCA_021781185.1 bacterium | reverse complement strand
CACATTCTGTGGGTGGATGGCGGCTACACCGGCGAGAACTTTGCCAACTGGGTCAAGGGCCTCCGTCCCAAACTGGCCGTCGAGGTTGTCAAACGCTCCGACACCGCCAAAGGCTTCAAAGTCTTGGCGCACCGCTGGGTGGTGGAGCGAACCTTCGGCTGGTTGATGCACCAACGACGACTCGTGCGTGATTACGAAACCACCGAGTCCAGCGCCGAGGCGTGGATCTTTATCGCCATGATCCGAATTTAACTCCGCCGACTCGCTTGATCCCTCTTCATTCATGATTTTTCAGACGCACTCTAAGTGCACGCACGTTTACGCCTTGGAGCCATGTGGTGAGCCTGCTCTACCCGGCGCGCGGCCGTTGCCGGCTGAACCGGTTGAGCCGTTCGCGCAAACGCGTTTCCTCCGCGTCGGGTTGGGGGGCGTGCATGACCGCAAAATAGCGGCCAACCCCGTAATGGCAGAGTCGGCAGATTCAAATCGCTTACACCCTCGAAATGGCATTTCAGCCGTAAAGGACAATGTATTTATGATTTTTGATCAACCACTAACCGGACACTTCTGTGGCGGCATAAGTGTTAAACAGACTCCAAACCTTTATGGTCTTCGTAAAATCTTCATTGGACAACGATCGTTTGGGTCGCACCTGGATTTGAACGGGTGTATCCGCCATTAAATGCACAAAATTGTCAGAGTAGGTCGCGTCAATTTCATCACTACACAGCCAAGCCCACAACGCGGGCTTTTCAGCCGTGAGCGTCGCCGTGAAACCGTCACGCGCTTCGTTAATGGCCAGTTTAATATTCGGATCGGGAAGCTCGAATTCCTTGGGACGGACAAACGTCACCAAGTTTTCGGAAACCGTTTTGCCCTCCACCTCAAGTTTGAGCCAGACGAGGAGTTGATTTGTCCCCGGGCTCCGGCACGGCTTGCTGAAATCCAGGGTCTGGAGCGGGTGGCTTGTTCGGGCGGGAATCTCGATTGGTTGGGATCCCCGCGCAAGCGATTTGCCATTCAAGTCCGTCAAGTTCCACGACCATTTCCCAGTGCAAGGATGCAAACGATCGCTCGACACAAAAACGTCCACGCTGCCCTTTTCTCGATTTTCCAGTCCGGAAATGAGAATGGGCGCGTAAAACCGGCGGGCCAGGTAATGCAGCGGCTTCCAGCGTCCGAAATAATCCACGGAAGACCAGCTCGCGACCGGCCAGCAATCATTGTATTGCCAGAACAGGCAGCCCATGGATTTGGGCATTTGCCGGCGCCAGGCTTCCGCGCCCATTTTAATCCCATAACCCTGGACGATTTGGCTCACCCAGATCGTGTTGTCAAAATCCTTGGGCCGGCGGAAATAATTGCCGGTCATGTTTTGGATGCGGAGATTTCCGGTGTCAGCCCGTTCATGCCATTTCATGACGGGAGTGAACGTCGAGGTCCGGTCTTCCGGTGCCGTGTAAGCGCGCACGCTCTTGGGTTCGGGATAGGACTGATAGCCAAATTCGCTCATGAAACCGCTGAGTTTGCGATAAGCCTCAAACGTTTTATCGCCCCACCAGACATCCCAGTAATGCACGTCACCACATTCCGGGCTGCCGGAGACATAGCTTGTCTGCGGCGAGAGTTCCTTGACCTGGTTACCCAGCAAATGCTTGAACAACTGGTCATAACCTTCGCGGGACATCGTATTGTCGCCCCATTTGTCGCGGACCAGATAAATGATTTCGTTGTTACCACACCAGACCGCGATGCACGGATGATGGGCCAGCCGGCGCAAGTTGTCGCGCGCCTCCTGCCGGACATTTTCCATGAAATCATGATCAAACGAAGGATAGCTGGCGCAGGCAAATTTGAAGTCCACCCAGACACAGATGCCCATTTCGTCGCACGCATCATAAAGCGCGTCCTCCTCATAATAACCGCCGCCCCAGAACCGCAGCATGTTCATGTTTACCGCCGCCGCGTCGGCGACGTATTGGCGGAGTTTTTCCGGAGTTACTCGTGGGGCAAAAGAATCGGCGGGAATCCAGTTGGCACCTTTGGCAAAAAACGACACTCCGTTCACCTCAAAACGGAGCGGGTTCTGATCGTCCTTCTCGATCAGTTTCAACGTGCGCAAGCCGATGCGCTTTTCCGTGCGATCGAGCACTCTTCCATCCGCGCTCAACAGAGCCACCTGAATTGTGTAAAGCGGCTGGTCGCCCATGCCCGCCGGCCACCAGAGTTGCGGAGCTTGAACCGAGATGGAAGTTCTGGCTTTGCCGTTCTGAAGCGCCACTTTCGAAGTGGCCATTGTCTTGCCTTGGTAAACCACGGAAACGACGGCATGAACCGAAACGGTTTTGATCAGTTGCGCACCCAATTCAATCGCCAGGTTCACCTGATTGCTTTCAGAATGATCCTGGGAAATGATTACATCTTCCAAGCGCGCCTGATCGAAGGTTTGAATGCTGATGTTCCGCCAGATGCCGCTGGTGATGAGCCTGGGCGCCCAGTCCCAGCCGAAGCTGCACGGCTCCTTGCGAACCCAGGAGCGACCACCGACGCCTTTGTATTGGCCCTTGTCCTGATCGCGTTCTTTGATGAAAGGCATCACTGAATTCAATGCGATTTCAATGGTGTTTTCGCCCTCTTTCAGGGCGGCCTTGACGTCGAATTCCCAGGTGCGGAACATGTTGTTGGCGGTGCCGACTTTCTGGCCGTTGAGCTTTATGATCGCGAACGTATCCAGCCCCTCGCAACGCAGCAGCACCTGGTCATGCTGGAGCAATTCCAGCGGCACTGAAAACGAACGCCGGTAAACCCAGTCGGTTTCTCCCACCCACTGAACGCTCTGTTCGAACTCGCGGTAAAATGGATCGGGAATCTCTCCAGCCGCCATCAAATCTGTGTGAATGCAACCCGGCACGGTGGCCGGCACCCAATCCCTCGTTCCCGCCTTGGCGACCTGCCAGCCTCCGTTCAGGGCATGCCCCCGCAGTTCCGGCTTCGCGGGTTCGGCCAGGCCCAATCCTGGTTTGCCGACATAAACCGCCGCAGCAGCCAAGGCCGTGGTGGTGATGAATTGACGCCGGCTGATTGGAGTGAAGGAATGCGAATCGCTGTTCATAGAACTTAAAAATCCTGCTGGAGCTGATGGATGGCCGAAGGCGGACGACTCTCCTTGCCGGACGCCCACCGATAGTTTGGAAACGACGCCATTTGAAACGTCAACTGACCGCCGTGCAAAATCTGGTCATGCGTAAGGTAGATTTTATCAAACGGTTCACCGTTTAATTGTGCGCCTTCAATGTAATATTCCTGCGGCCCGTTGTTTTTGGCGGCGATGGTAAAGGTTTTGCCGTTTTGCAGGTGGATGGTCGCCTTGTCGAATATCGGGCTGCCGATGAGATAATCCGGCGTGCCGGGACAAACTGGATAGATCCCCAGGGCGCTCAAGACATACCAAGCGGACATCTGGCCGGTATCCTCGTCACCGCACAGGCCGTCCGGCGTGGATTGATACAGCAAATTCATGACCTGCCGGATGCGCACCTGGGTTTTCCACGGCTGGCCGGCATAATCGTATAGGTAAATCACATGATGCACCGGCTCGTTGCCGTGCGCGTATTGACCCAGGTTCTGTGCGACCATTTCATTCATCTCGTGAATCATGAACTGATAGGTGCCGACATTCACTTTTGATCCCTTGCTGAATAACGCGTCCAGCTTCCTGGCAAATGCCTGGTCACCGCCCATCAGTCGGATGAGACCGGGAATGTCCTGCATGACGCTCCAGCTCCATTGCCAGGAATTGCCCTCGATAAACGCCCCGCCCCATTCGACCGGGTCAAACGGTTCACACCATGAACCGTCTGCGGTGCGTCCCCGCATCAAACCAACAGAAGGATCATAAACATTGGTGTAATTCATCGCGCTCTTCAGAAAGGACTTCTCCACATCCGTCCGTCCGGCGGCCTTCGCCAGCGTGGCGGCGCAGAAATCGTCGTAGGCGTATTCAAGCGTCTTGGAAGTCCCGGCCCCCACTTCAGGATACGGCACATAACCCAACTGGTCATAGACGGCTTCTCGCCCCATTCCCCAGAATCCACTGTGATGCGCGTCATGCACCTCGGCATTAACCGCAGCCTGCAAATCGAAACTCCGAACGCCCTTCACCCAGCCATCTGCCAGCAGGGAAAAGGCGTGGTTGCCGATCATCACCTCGCGGTTCCCCGGACTGGACCAGGACGGCAGCCAGCCGCTTTCGTTGTAGGACGTGATCAGGCTCTGCAAAATTTCGGCGCTGATTTCCGGATACAACAAATTGTAAAGCGGATGCGCGGCGCGGAAGGTGTCCCAAAAACCCGAATCCGTGTATAACACGCCGGGATGCACCTTGCCGTCATAGGGGCTGTAATGAATCGGGTGGTGGTTTCTGTCAAAATCGTAGAAGCGGTGCGGAAACAGAATACTCCGATACAGACCGCTGTAAAAGGTGCGCCGCTGTTCCTCGGAGCCGCCCTGAATTTGCACGCGGCCCAGAGCCTGGTTCCAAACGTCCTCGGCGCGATGTCGGATGGTGTCAAAATCGGCGTCACCGATTTCCTGTTTCAAATTGCGTCCGGCCTGATCGAAGCTGATGTAGGATGCGGCCGACTTACATTCGACAACCGGGTTTGCGCTCGTGTCGAACTTCACATAGGCACCCACGTGCTTGCCATCCAGATTGGTCACGCCGGCCTGGATGTTAGTGTCCGACCAGACGCCATAAGCCATGAAGGGACGGTCGAAGACGATGACAAAGTAATCTCCAAAATTATCCGGCACCACGCCGCTGTTATTACGCGCAATCCCGATGATTTTATTTTCCGACGGAATAATCTCAATCGAACACGGCCTGTCGCTTTTGAACACGTCAACGACCAGGTAAGACGCATTGGTGGGTTGATGGAAAGTGAAGCGAAAACGGGCGGCGCGTTCGGTCGGCGTCACCTCCGCCGTCGCTTTCCACGTGTCCAAATCCACCTTGTAATAACTGGGCTGGGCGATTTCGTTTTGGTGCTCGAAGACGGACGCTCGCTCCTGCTCCGTGACGGCCGGTTTTCCGGAAACCGGCATCAATGCAAACGTGGCATGATCCTGAATCCAAATGCTGGGCTCATGGCTCAAGCGGATTCCATAGCACTGGTTGTCCCGGTATTCGTAAAAGGCCGATTGGGGCTGCGGTTTGGTGTAGGGCGACCAGGTGTTCTCCGGAAAAGGCAGGGCAATTTCCGGGTAGGTGTTGCCATGAGAGAATCTATCGTGAGAGTCGGTTCCTTGCAGGGGATTGGCCAAGTCCACCAACATTTTATCATCAGCCATGACGGACATTAGCCCGATCAACGTAATCAGAAAGACAACAATACATTTTTTCATCACATTAATTCCAGCTAAAACTTGTAAGATCAAGCTTGTGACTGGAGAGCGAATTTAGTTCCCCCGTGGCGCACATGCTTTTCTGCCGCTCCTTACCAGGCGCTGTTTGGCGGTAAAAGCCAGCCCAGACCCAATCCCCACCAGCACGAGGAAGGCCGACAAGAGCATTTACCGCACTTCCTTGACCCGGGACATTGCAGTTGGCTCCAAGTAAAAAAAATCACACGAGAACATTGCCGCACCATGGTGACAAGTCCAGCCTATTGCGTTTTTATACGGTAAAACATTTGCGGCTGGTTTGGCGAAACTGATGCCGGCGATGCAGTGCCGTTGGTGATCCACGGCCCGGAAAAATTGCTGGCTTGGAGGAGTTTGCCGTTGCCCGGCCAACTTGACACCAGGTTCGAACCGTTTACCTGATTCGTGAGGGTTACGTTGTAAAATAGGCCGGTGGCAACGCTGTAAAGCGTGGCGATCTGACCGGCCGGTGAGCACGTAGGATTCCCGAAGCCGTGCAGCCAGAGAATGCCTTCGCGGGCCGGGCACGAAAAAGTGTCTATGAAGAAGCTCGTGCCGCCGAGTAGCATGTTCGCCGCGCCGCGCATGCGCGTGAACGTGTATTCCACAGTGTCCGTCGCTGCCAGCCATTGATGCCCCCGCACATCCACGCTCATGCCGGGTTTCAAGTGCAGGCCAAAGACGTGCCCCGCACCATTGCGACTGAAGGCGATGCACCCCCGGCCCGCTGGCGCCGGTCAGCAGAAAGGGCATGCCCGCAAGCAGGCGCTTGAACGCCCCTTTCAGCGGATGCAACGCAATCTACACGGCCGGATCTTTCCACAGCAAAATATGATGCTCGAAAAACGCCCGGGATTGGTCAGTTCAAGCTGCAGGGCCGGAACTAACTCGCCTTCGATGTGATAGGTGACGCCGCCGAAGGTCTCGTTTTGAACGCTGGTGGTCAACTGGATGGGAACAGTCATGATTTTGGGTTGCAATTGGAAGTTGGCCGCGCGAACTATCCCTCGTAGTCATTGGCATTCACGTAGATTATGGCGGCAGCATGGTCTTGGGCGATGGAAAAGCTGCCCCGGCTGGAATTTGTTTCGATGGATTGTTCCTGTCCGATGGCGAAACTGACGCGGGGAACCGCCAGCAAAAGCAAGAGCAGCGCCGGAATAAACCTAAAACCCGCAGTTGAACTTCAACTGGTCGAGGTGGGCGTGGGTTGAGCGAGCCATTCGAGGGGATCATCGGTGGT
>JAJXXI010000521.1 GCA_021781185.1 bacterium | reverse complement strand
TGATGGACCGCGATGTGAAGGGGCACACACTGGTCAATGTCGGCAGTGATCTGGCCAGTTCCGAACGCCAGGCGGCTCCGTTGCTGGCGGCTGACGTGGCCTCAAACATTGCCTCTCTGCTGACCGAGGGAACCTGGTAAATTGGGCGAATTATGGTTTTTCACTGAACATTTTTGAAACTTTCCGGACGCACGGTCTGTCTGGATGCCTCGCAGGTAATCAAATCAACAAACCTATCAAACCACATCGCATGAAAAAACTAATCGCACTCTACGCCATCATTGGCACCGCGCTGATCGCCGCTCCGGCGGCGGTTCACGCCCAGAATAATTCCGCCCAGACGCCTTCCGGCGAAACCGTCACCCCCAAGCCCAAAAAACACAGCCTGCCGTTCCATGGCAAGGTGGCTGCCGTTGACACCGCGGCCAGAACCGTGACGGTCGGCACCCTGGTCATCAATGTGACGGCGCACACGAAGATCACCAAGGACGGCCATCCGGCCACACTGGCGGACATTGCCGTGGGCGAAAAAATCAGCGGCTCCTACATCAAGGATGAAGCCGGCAAGTTGCACGCCATGGTCATCCACATGGGGGAAAAGAAGAAGAAGAAAACCGAGGCTTCCGGCGGCAATTAAGCCCACGCTGACCAAAACAATTTGACGCGAAGGCGGACAGCAATGTCCGCCTTTTATATTACCGCCGCCACCAGCTCGTCATGCGCTTGGGTTGATCTGGATGCTCCGGTGCCTGCGATTGCTGCCGCAGCAGCAGGCTGCGGGCGGCTTCCAGTGACATGATGAATTCATCGTAACTCAAGAATCGTTCGCCGGGAGACTTGGCCAGCGCCCGGGCCAGCGCATCGCTGGTGGGCTGGGTGATTTCCGGCAGCACCAGATTGGGCGGGGTTAGGGCCGTATGCACCTGGGCCATGACCACTTCCTCCACGGTTGGCGCGTCGAACGGCACGGAGCCGGTGATCGCATGGTAAAGGGTTGCTCCCAGGCTATACATGTCGGACAAGAACGTCTCCGGCTCGCGTTTGATTTTTTCCGGGGCCACGTAATAGGGCGTGCCGCGGGTAAACTCCGCGCCTTCGTGTTCGGCATCTGTTTTGCGAGCCAGCCCAAAATCCACCAGCTTCGGCTCGTGATCGGCGTTGAACAAAATATTTCCCGGCTTGATGTCGCAGTGGAGCAGGTCGTGTTTCAACGCCATGTCGAGGGCGGAGGCGATCTTGATGCCGATGTCCAGCACTTGCAGTTCCGGCAGGGAATGCAATTTTTCAATGCGCGCATCAAGGCTGCCCTGATCCGCCAGCTCCATCACGAGATAGCGTTCACCCTCCCATTCATCGAACGTGTAGATGTGAACGATGTTGGTATGGTTCAGTTTGGCGCAGGCGCGGGCCTCCAGATAAAAGCTGTCGAGCATGACCGGATCGTCGAGCAGCTCCTTCTTCATGAGTTTCACGGCGACGAGCCGTTCCAGCGTGGTATCCATGGCCCGGTAAACCGTGCCCATGCCGCCGGACGCGATCTTGCTGCGCAGTTCAAACTGTCGCAACTGCATCGGCATCATGATGGCGTGACCGCATTTCCGGCACGGCTCGGTGGCCAGCGGCGGAAGGTCGCCGGGGATGAAAGTCTTCGCGTCGCAGCCCGGACACGTCACCATTTTCAACGGTTTATTGCCTTCACTCATGTAAGTGCTTCAATCTACCATGTTTCAAGAATCCGACAAGCCGGGAAAAGCCGGGAAAAACACTTTGACAAATCTCCAGAAAGCGCTATTTTAAGCGCGATTAGAAATGAACACCACGTTCACCAAACAGATGAAGCAGCACGTGCCGGTCAATGGCTCCATGGCCATTTGGCAGCGCTGCTCCCGTCCTTTGGGCGTCGTGGGAATGAAGTCTTAATCAACCGTTAATTTAAGAATTTTCCAAACCCGCGATTGCCCAGGCAATCGCGGGTTTTCTGTTTCAAACCGGATCATCACAACCAAAGAAAGCAAAACAACATGAATACAAATAAAAACAAGGTGGCGGCAAGATTCGCCCCTGAAACGCGCTTCGAGCTGCGGCCTGTGGGTGGCACCCCGTTCCGCGCCAACCTCGAAAACGAGTTTGAACAACTCAAGGCCCGGCTGCTGGCCGAAGAACTGGAACTGGCCGGGAACCCGGTCCTGAATGCGCCGATCCGCCGGGCGGCCAACGAGGCCGCCGCACTGGCCTGGGTGACGTTCTATCCGCTGCTGGTTTTCCCCGAATTGTTCGAGGAAAAGATCGGTGTCGCCGTGCGTCAAGCCCAACGCCAGGCGCGTGTTTACGCCAACAGCCGTGAACTCGTTACTGTGGCATGAAAACCTCTTTGCCGACATTGCGGCGGGTGACCGGTGGCCGTTGACGTCACCGGCGTCGCTGGTCACCGGTCACCCGCCGCGAATTTTGTGGGGAAACAAACTGGAGGGCGGATGGTTTTGTCTGCGGGTTGGGGTGCGAACCTCAATCCGCTGCCGGAACGTCCGCTCTCCTACGCTTTTTCCTCGACGCGTTGAATCCGCGCACCGAGTTTTCTGAGCTTGGCATCCATCTGCTCATAGCCACGGTCCAGATGATAGATGCGGTTCACCTGGGTGGTGCCTTTGGCCGCCAGTCCGGCGATGACCAGGGCTGCCGAGGCCCGCAAATCGCTTGCCATTACCGGCGCGCCGCTCAATGGTCTGCCACCTTTCACAATCGCGCTCGGTCCTTCGATCTCAATGTCCGCGCCAAGCCGGGCCAGTTCGCTGACGTGCATGAAGCGCGCCTCGAAAATTCGTTCCGTGATGATGCTGATGCCTGGAGACAGCACCAGCAATGACATCATTTGCGCCTGCACATCCGTCGGAAAACCGGAATGGGGCAGGGTTGTCACATCCACCGATTTCAATTTCCCCTTTCGCCGGACCAGCAGGTTTGCGCCACTGCGCTGAACCGAGATGTTCGCCTCGTTCAACTTGTCAATTACCGCGCGCAAATGGTCGGGTCGCGCGCCGTTCACGGTGATTTCGCCGTTCGTCGCCGCCGCCGCGATCATGAAGGTGGCCGCTTCGATGCGATCGGGAATGACCTCATGTTCCGTCCCGAGCAGCTTTTCGACGCCGGTGATGGTGATGGTGGGACTGCCTGCGCCGGCAATCTTGGCCCCCATGGCGCTCAGGAAATGTGCGAGATCCACCACTTCCGGTTCGCAGGCGGCGCTTTCGATGACGGTCACGCCTTCGGCCAGCGTGGCGGCCATCATCACATTGGCCGTGCCGAGCACGGTGGAGCCGGCGCGGCCACCGAGAAACATGGTGGCACCGTTCAGTTTTCTGGCCGAGGCAGCCACATAGCCGCCCTCAATTTTGATCCGGGCGCCGAGCGCTTCAAAACCCTTCAAATGCAGATTAATGGGCCGCGCCCCGATGACGCAGCCGCCGGGCAGGGAAATCCGGGTTTGGCGGAGCCGCGCCAGGAGCGGTCCGGCAATGCAGATCGAGCCGCGCATTTTGCGGACCAGTTCGTAGTCGGCGTAGCCTTTGATTTTCTGGGCGCGCACCGTCACCGTGCCGTTTTCAAAGCTCGCCTCGGCTCCCAGTGATTGCAGGATTTGCACCATGAACCGCGTGTCGCTCAAGTCCGGCACATGCCGGATGACACAGGTTTCACTGGTCAGCAGCGTGGCGGCCATGATAGGCAGCGCGGCGTTTTTGCTGCCGCTGATTTCCACCTCGCCCCGCAGCGGCACGCCGCCTTTGATGAGAAAACTTTCCATGAAAATAAAAACTGGGACCGACTGCAGATGCGCGCGGATTAAATGCTCATCGCCGCGCCACCAGTATTCTGGCGCGCTGACTGTAATCCTCCTTCACCGCTTCGACAATCCACTTTTCAGCTTCAAAAAGGGCGCGGATGGCGTCTGCCTGGCCGTCGCCAAATTCCAACATGATTCTGCCGTGTGGCTTGAGGAATGAGCCAGCCTCCCTGGCCAGCCGGCGGTAAAAATCCAATCCGTCTGCGCCGCCGTCAAGCGCGGCGCGCGGATCAAAGTCGCGCACCTCCGGCTCCAGCGTCGCAATTTCCGCCGTGGCGATGTAGGGCGGATTGCTGATGATCAAATCGAATGGTCTGCTCGGATTCAGCGCGGCGAAACCGTCCCCAAGCAAAAACTCAATCCGCGCCGCGACCTGGTTTTGCGTCGCGTTTTCTCCGGCCAGCGCCAATGCGCCGGGCGAGACATCCAGCGCGGTGATGGTGGCGTGGGGACATTTCGCCGCCAGGGCGATGGCGATGCAGCCAGTGCCAGTCCCGAAATCCAAACCAGTTGCGGGTTGCGGGCAGATAGTTGATAGAAATTGCCAGCCAAGCTCGGCGAGCAGTTCGGTTTCCGGCCGGGGCACGAGCGCCTGGCGGTTCACCGCGATTTCGTGGCCCCAGAAGGAAGTGGAGCCCGTGATGTGCTGGAGCGGTTCGTGCAAGCTGCGTCGTTTGATCAGCTCGCGCAAGCCGTCCGTTTCCGCCGTCGTGAGCACACGGTCGAAATTCAGATACAGCTTCATGCGCGGCAGTTTCAACTGGTGCGCGAGCAGCAGTTCCGCCTGCAGGCGGGCGGACTCGACGCCTTTTTTGGCGAGAAAATCCGCGCTCTTCTGAATTCCTTCGAGGACGGTCATGAACATTTTTTCCCGGCCGGCCCGTTTTGAAACGGCTGGCCGGCCACGCCCTTGAGATACGCGAAAACCAGTTCCGGCAAATCCCGGCTGTATCCGCCTTCCAGCAGGCTGAAAAACGGCACGTTCAGCGCGCGCAACGACTGGCCGAGCCAGTGAAAATCCTCCGCCAGCAACGTGCCTTCCGCCAGCGGGTCGCGCACATAGGCGTCAAATCCGGCGGAGACGGCGATGAGTTCCGGCCGGTAGCTGCGCAAATCATCCAGTGCGCGGGCCAGGATGGCGCGATACGATTCACGCACAGTGCCGGGCGCAACCGGATAATTAAAACAGTTGTGGCCGGCGTTTTCCGCGCCGGTATGCGGGTAGTCAGGGTGCTGATGAACGGAGAAAAACTCCACGGCGGGATGGTTCAGCAGGATGTTTTCCGTGCCGTTGCCATGATGAATGTCAAAGTCGAGAACGGCCACGCGTTTCACGCCGGTGGCGACGGCTTCGAGCGTCGCGATGGCGACGTTGTTCAGGTAGCAGAAGCCCATGGATTTTGTCCGCATGGCATGGTGCCCGGGCGGGCGCATGAGGCTGAAAACCGCCTCGCCGTTGCGGGCGGCACGCAGGGCGTCAAGCGACGCGGCGACGGAGGCGCGGGCAAACTGGCTGATGTTTTCGTGCCAGGGCGTGTCGTCGTCAAATTCCTGTGCGACATCGAGACGCGCCAGCATGTCGGGGGTGTGGGCGCGGAGGATGATTTCATCCGATACGGTCGCCGATGGCACGGCCCACGTGACCGGCAGTTCTGTTTGAGTGTGCAGACGCGCTGCCGTGGCCGCGATGCGCCGGGGGCTTTCCGGATGGCCGGTGCGCGCGTAGCCGGTGCAGTGTTCATCACTGATGATTTTCACGTTGGAATTTAACCACGGATGACTGCGAATGGACACGAATAAAATTCGACCAGGACCGTCCGTTTTCATAAGCAGCCGGAGGGCCTGGTGGTTGCGTTTCGCCTGCGGCTGGCCGCATTCTGCGAAATCCCCACGGCCAATCAGATATAAAGTTTGTCGGCCTGAATGGCTCCGGCCACCGCCGCCGGCACCAGGTTCTCAATCGTCAAACCGGCCCGCCGCCGCGCCCGAATTTCCGAGGACGAAACGCCGAAGGGAAAGCCGCGCAACATCCGGCCGCGAAACGGAGGCGGAAAAACGGTGATTGCGCCGCCGGGCCGGGGAATCGCCACAAACTCCGCCAGCCGGGCCAGTTCCGCCGGCTCCCGCCATTGATTGAGCTGGGCCACATGATCCACGCCGATCAAATAGAACAGTTCCGCACCGGGGAACCGCCGGGCATAGTCGCGCAGGGTGTCCACCGTGTAGGAAATGCCGCCGCGCCGGATTTCCTGGTCGTCCACTTCGCAATTGAATTTCCCGGCCAGCGCCAGCCGGAGCAGTTGCAGGCGCACGCTGGCGGGCGCGGGTTGGTTTTCCGGTTTGAACGGTGACTGGGCCACCGGAACAATGAAAAGCCGGTTCAGACCGAGTTCCTCAATCGCCGCCTGCGCCACAAGCAGATGGCCGAGGTGGACCGGGTCAAAAGAACCGCCGTAGATGCCTATTTTCATGCTGAATACAATCTGCCCAAGTTGCGTGAAGGCACCGCAAAAGTCCAATCCGCAACTGGCTAAACCGGTTCAAGGTAATCCAGATCCTTGTCGTGAGTCTCTTCCAGTCCGCGCAAGGCCCAGAGCGCCACGAGGACGCAGGCGAAGGAAATCACCGCCGCCGAGGCGATGATGCCGCAGGCCGGCTTGAGATAATTGAAGGCGAGCGTGAGCGGCACGGTCGCCCCCCGCACAAAGTTCGGGACCGTGGTGGCCACGGTGGCGCGGATGTTCGTGCCGAACTGTTCGGCGGCAATGGTGACGAAGACCGTCCAGTAGCCAACGCCGAAACCGAGCAGCAAAATCACGAGGTAAAAC
>JAJXXI010000262.1 GCA_021781185.1 bacterium | reverse complement strand
CGCCACCGCCTGTTCCGCGAGCCGGACAAACCGGGCGGCGTCGAAGGAAGCGTGCAGATCGCAGACGTCCACCAAATGATGCGGCACGCGGGCACGTTCGGCTGGCGATGGCTTGGCCGTGCCGATGTCCAGTCCGCGATAGACCTGCATCGAGTCCACGGAGATGATCTCACCACCAATTCGCTCCGCCAGACCCAGCGCGGCTTCCGATTTGCCTACGGCGGTTGGCCCGGCGACGAAGCGACAACGCGAATAAAGGTCGGAAGATGGAGGGAAATTTGTGGCTGCGACGGCCATTTTCAGCCCCCCACCGGCTGGCTGCGTTTTGTCTGGGCGCGTTGCCTGAAGAACCACAGCAGCCCGAGACCGACGATGAACATCGGTATGCTCAAAAGCTGCGCCGAGGTCAGCCCATCGTGGATGTGGTCTGGCGGATAGTCGCCCCGAAAATATTCCACGATGGAACGGAAAATCGCATAGCCCATCAGGTAAAGCGCGAAAATCTGGCCATCAAATTTCCGGCGGCGGAACAGCCACGCGAGGCCAAGATACAAAATCAGGTTCAGCAGCCCGTCATATATTTCCGTGGGATGAATCGGCAGGGATGGTCCGGTCGCGCTGACCAGCCCGGCGTGAAACTGCTGATCCCACGCATCGGAACCGTTCGGAAATTGGATCGCCCACGGCAGATCGCAGGGCCGACCATAGCAGCAACCGTTGAGCAGACAGCCGACGCGGCCGAAAACGCTGCCCAAAGCGATGCTGGGTGACATAATATCGGCAATCTTCCAGACAGGCAGCTTCTTCCAAGCGAGATACGCGCAAACGGCGAGCGAGGCGCCGATCAGACCGCCGTAAAAAACCAGACCGCCGTGCTGCACCATAAACACCTCGGAAAATGGCTGGTCGGCAAACTCCTGTTTCCAATAGGTCGTGACGTAAACAAACCGCGCGCCGACGATACCGCCAAGCATCAGCCAAAGCGTCACATCACCGATGACATCACCGGAAACATTCACGAGCCGGGCACGGCGGGTGGCGGTCCACAGGCCGGCGAGAAAAGCCGTCGCCATCATGAGGCCATACCAGCGGATGGGCAGCGAACCGAGATAAAAAGCAATAGGATGCACGGCGGGAGATTAGATTGCGGCGGTAAAAATGGAAGATTGAAACGGCGGCTCAGTTTGAATTCGTCGCCACCCTTGGGCCGGAAACACCGGGCGGCAGTGGCGGAGGCTGGTTGGGCGTCCAACCCGCCGGCCAGATGGGCACTTGCTGCACCAGTTCACGCCAGGATTGGCGTTCCCCGGGCGTCATTTTGGACCAGCGCTCGGCATTTTTCAAAAACTCGGCACGTTCATCGGCACTCATCCCGGCAAAACGCGCATAATTGCGCACGCACAATTCGCGCTGCTGGGGCGGCAAATGTTCAAAGGTTTTCAAGGTGTCTTCCATCTTCACCCGTTCGTCTTCGGAAAGCAGGTTGAGGGTTTGATCCTTTTCCTGCTCAGTCAGTTCAAAAAAATGATTGAACTGCCTCGCGATTTTTTGTTGTTGCGCAGTCCCCACCGGCTGGCTGGGGTCTTCAATGCGGGCGAAATAATGCAGCGCCTGGTCGTTCGCCAGAAATTCCTGCTGCAACGGCGGCGGCAAAATGCTCCATTGCTCCAGCCGCGACTGAACCAGTGGACGCAATTCTTCCGGCACCTGCGCCAGCCGAGCCATCCGGTTGGTCGGCGACATGCGCAGCATGGGGGTCAGCCACCAGCGCAGGTCGGTGGCGCGCAGGCGCAACTCGCGGTCGTCGGGGGAAAGCTGCTCATATTCAGCCACCTTGGCCAGAATATGGGCGCGGGCCTCAGCCGAACGGTTCGCGAGGCAGTTCGTTCGCTCTACCGGACTCATGGCCAGTAGTTTCCGAAAAAAACTGACCGGCGACTGCACCGGCAAAACCGTTGAAGAATGTTTCAAGCTGGCCCGAACCGGTCCCGGCACCGTGTTTTGGGCCAGAATGGAAAGCGGCGCGGCGGCGATCAGGCACAGGATGATCTGGCGAAGCCGTCTCATTGCAATGCAGCCAGCAGTTCGCCATCGGCATGAGCAGATGCGCCCATGCGCTGGATGGCATCAAGATTTTCCAGGACATCCACGCTTGGCGGTGGCGGCGTGGCGGCAATCATCGCCACATTTTTAGCCAGTTCGAGACGATGGGCGTGCGCCTCATAACGTTGGAGGCTGAGGCCGGCAAAAATCAGAATGGCGGCGGCCACGGCCACGCGGGGCAACAGCGAACGCCAAGTCCAATGCCAGTTCCGACCGGATGCACCGGCCTCTTCCAAGTCAATGGCCCTCAGGACTCGGGCGGTAAAATTGGAAGAAACCGGCACTTCGGGAACCCGGGCCAGCGCCTCCGTCAGGCGGGCATCCAACTCCAGCTCCGGTCGGGCGCTCAACTCGGCACGGCCGGCTTCCGAAGGCGTCCGGCGCCACAACGACTCGCGCTCATCTGAAGATTGGTCTTTCATCGCTCCAGCTTAAAACCCACGGAGGATGCAAAGTTGCAAATAATTTTGGCAGTGTAGCCTGTTCAAACAGCTCCCGCTCCGGTAGATTTTCGGGGCCCGCCAAGCCCGGTGAACCTTGAAAATATCGAGAAACCACCTTTGGCTGGGACCGTCAATTTACAACCTCGGGAGCGATTTATTTCACCGCGCGTGTTTGACGTAAATTTTATTAGATCCGCCAATGCCAAGAATAGCGAAGCGGTCAACCGACCGGTTGCTGTTAGGCGGTGGACGGTTATTATTTCCAATGAATGTCACTGAATTGAAAACGACGGGTAAAAATCAGGCCTTTACCGCCCGCGACCGTTTTGTCCGGGCCGCCCATTGCCAGCCGGTGGACCGGCCGCCCATGTGGTTGATGCGTCAGGCCGGCCGCGCCCTGCCAGAATACCGCAAACTCAAGGAGACTTACACCTTCGTCCAACTCGTGCAAAATCCCGAGCTGGCTGTGGAAGTCACCCTCCAGCCGGTGCGTCGTTTTGGCTTTGACGCCGCGATCCTGTTCAGCGACATCCTCGTGATTCCCGAGGCAATGGGGCAGACCTACCATTTCAAGGAAACCGGCGGAGTGCAGATGGATTTTGCGGTAACGAGCAAGGCGGACATTGATAAACTGTCGGTTGAACGCGTGGTCGAGCGGCTGAGCTATGTGGACAAGGCGCTGCGGATACTCCGCCGGGAACTTGGGGAAAACACCGCCCTGCTTGGCTTCACCGGCTCCCCGTGGACGCTGGCGACATTCATGATGGAAGGGGCCAGCGTGCCGAAATACAGTCGCGCACTGCAATTATTCCGCGAAGACCCGAAAACCTACTACGCGCTCGCCGAGAAGCTTACCGCCGCTGTCACCGCCTATCTGCAAATGCAAATCGCGACCGGCATTGACGCGCTGCAAATCTTCGACAGCCATGGCGGACATCTGGCCGCGACGGAATTTCAGGAAGCCTCCGGACGCTGGACAAACCAGATCATTGCCAACCTCGGCGGCAAAGTTCCGGTCATTAATTTCTCGCTCGGCACGCACGGCAACTGGCCTGACCTGATCGCCAGCGGAGCTAACGTGCTGGGCATTGACTGGCAGACTTCAATTGCCGAGGCGCGAAAAATCATTCCGGCGCACATTGCCATGCAGGGCAATCTTTCGCCCACACACATCGCCGAATCCACGCCGGAGGTCGTCGCGGCGGAAACGGGAAAAATTCTCGCGGCCATGCGCGGCCGGCCTGGTCACATCTTCAACCTCGGCCACGGTTTGACAACGGCCGCCAAGCTGGAAAACATCGCCGCCTTGGTGGACACTGTTAAAAGTTTCAAATGAAAACGCTGAATGTAGATCTCGATCTGGTGAAAAAATACAACGTGGCCGGGCCGCGTTACACCAGCTATCCGCCCGCGACGAAATTCACCGATGCCGTCACGTGGGAACAGCTCTCCGCAAAGCTGGAGGACAATAACCGCACGCCGCGCGATCTCTCGGTTTATTTTCACATCCCGTTCTGCGAAACGCTCTGCTGGTTTTGTGGCTGCACAACCGTCATCACACTGAACCACGACAAAGGCCTTGATTACATTGATTATCTCGGCCGCGAAGTCGCCCGGCTCGCACCGATGCTGAACCCGGACCGGAAAGCCGTTCAACTTCATTTCGGCGGCGGCTCGCCCACGTTTCTGCGGCCCGACGAAATCCGCCGCCTCGGCGACATCATTCACAAGCACTTCACGTTTTCGCCGAACATCGAGGCGAGTGTGGAAGTGGATCCGCGCCGGCTGACGCGCGAACACATGGTGGCACTGCGCGAAATTGGTTTCAACCGCGCCTCGATGGGCGTGCAGGATTTCAATCCGCAAGTGCAGGAAGCGGTTCATCGCATCCAGCCGCGCGAGATGACGCAGCAGGCGATGGACTGGATGCGCGAACTCGGCTACAAGTCCATCAACCTCGATCTGATTTACGGATTGCCGCACCAGACGCCGGCTTCCTTCAACGAAACACTCGACACGGTGCTGACGATGAAGCCGGACCGGCTCGCTGTTTTCAGCTACGCGCACGTGCCGTGGATCAAGCCGTCGCAAAAAATTCTGGAACAAAAAGTCCTGCCCACGCCGGAAAGCAAACTGGAAGTGCTCAAGCTCGTCATCGAACGACTCACGGCGGACAATCAATACGTCTATATCGGCATGGACCATTTTGCCAAGCCGAACGACGAACTGACCATTGCGCAGAAGAACAAACAGTTGCAGCGGAATTTCCAGGGCTACAGCACGCGCGCCGGCTCGGATATTTATGCTTTTGGCATGTCCGGCGTTTCGCAGACGCCCGAGGTTTACTGGCAGAACGAAAAGGAGTTGCCCAAGTATCAAGCCGCCGTGGACGCCGGCAACGTGCCGCTGCACAAGGCCTATTTCGTGACTGACGAGGACAAAATCCGCCGCGAAACCATCATGCGAACCATGTGCGATCTCTCGCTCGATTTTGACGCGATGAGCGCGAAACTCGGCATCAATTTCGAGCAGCATTTTGCAAAGGAATTGGCTTTGCTCTCACCGTTTGCCGCCGACGGTCTCGTGAAGCAAAAGCCCGGCGGCCTCGAAGTGACCGACGCCGGCCGTTTGTTCATCCGCAACATTGCGATGTGCTTCGACAACACGCTCGGCGCGGCGAACGAGCAAAGACATTCTAAGACGATATAGTTTTCAGCCGCAAATGAAACACGAATTAAACGAGGATCAGTCTCGTTTTTCGCGCGGCCAGGCGGGTGGAAATTTGCTTGGGAATCCATTTCTGGCCGGCCGCAACGGCACACAAAGCGGGAATCAAATCCTCCCCGGTGGATTTTTTCAACACATAACCGTGGGTTCCGGCTTGGATGGGTGTGAGACAAAATTCTTCCTTCATGCCGCTCGCGGCAGGGTGTCGTTGCGTGCGGCGTGTTGGTTGAGTCTGAATTTCCAGAAGTCCTCCCGGCGACGGCTGGCATACGGGACCGGCGCGCCGCACTGGCCGGGTGGGTGCTGGCGTCTCCTGGCCGTGCAACTCCCCGGATTCAAAGCGGGCGATCAGTGGCTGAATTTCATCTTCCTGCGCGAGGCGGACGGGGGCGGAGCGATGCTTTTTTGGGCGGCAGCAATATTTTGGCGGGTTTCCTGGATGACCAGGTCCGCATGCTCCTCGGTCAATTGCCGGGATGGGGCATGGCCTGCCAGCGCGCTTTCCACGGCGGGCAGTTCGTCCGCAGCGACATGCCAGGAGTGATTCCTCCCCTCCTGCCGGCATTGAAGTTTTTGATGCCGGTTCGAGGAACGGGGGAGAATTTGCCCCGCTCCATGGCGGGAATGGCGGCGATTTGTTCCAGCAGTTGAGTTTTCCTGGATGGATTCATCCCTGCCGGGCACGCTCGGCATGCATGCCTCAAAAAGCCAGCCCAAAACCTCATTGGAAAAATTTAGTCTCACACCCATTTCACACCAGCACCACGACAGACACTTTCGGGCAGGTGCCGAACTATCAAGGTGGCATGAAAGTGGCAACCAAAACTGATCTCACTTTATGGATTGCCAACGCCAAAAGATCACGCGGAATTACCCTTGGATACCTCTAATCACCGGAAGGGGTGTTCACATCTTGCGAGTGGGCGCACTCGGTGTATGTGGAGACGGGGAACACGCTGCCGATTTACGTCAACGGCGTCGAGGTGGCCAGCGGGCCGTATTCAGGCAGCTACGTTGGCTTTGCCGTCGGTTACCTCAAACAGCGATTTGATTTTGGGCATCAACCCGTGGGGTTATCCGCTGGTGGGGATGCGGATAAAGTGGGCTGCTGGCAGCGGAAGTGATGCAGCTTTACAACGAAGGGACGGGCTGCCTTACCCGACCAGTGGCCACTGTTCGTTTCAAGAAAGCCTTGTTTTATAAGGCTTTTAACGACTTGAAAAAGACCAGTCTCAGGATGCATCCCATTCATCTTGAAAAACACTCCCGAGCTTGACACCCGTCGGCGGGTCAGCAAGCTGATGGTGTGAGCCAACTTCCATGGTATGTTGCCCATACGCGTCCGCGCTGTGAGAAAAAACTGCTGCAATTCTGCCAGCGGGAGAGTCTCGCCGCCACCCTGCCTTGTTACCAGTC
>JAJXXI010000704.1:4802-6728 GCA_021781185.1 bacterium | reverse complement strand
GCTTGATAATCCTCCAAGGCGACCAACAGACTCAGCCGCGCCCGGTCCAACGTGATCTGTTCGCCGCGAACGATGTTCCGCTGCGCAACCAGCAGCACCAGCAAGATGATGGGAACCGCAATCCAAGCGGCCAACGCCAGCCAGCCGCAGATGATTTCGTGTCTGGATTTCATCTGGATTTCAATTTGGAACGCTCCTCGCGTCAACTCGTCTCATAATTTCACCCATTTGCCTTTCACCGAGGATGCCTCCACGGCGGTCAGCACGCGCTGATTTTTCAGGCCGTCCTCGAAGGTGGGATGCACCGGCTTGCCCGCCGCGCAGGCGTTCACGAAATCCGCGACCGCATGGATGAATGTGTGTTCATAGCCGATGCCGTGGCCGGGCGGCCACCAGTTCGCGACGTAAGGCTGCACGTTGTCCCGCTGCGTCACGAGGATGTCGCGGAAACCCTGACGGTCTTTCGGGTCGTCGCCGTTGTAAAACTTCAGCCGGTTCATGTCCTCGAAGTCGAAGTAAATCGAGCCTTTGCTGCCGTTGATTTCGATTTCAATGTGATTCCGCCGGCCCAATGCGTAACGCGTTGCTTCAAGGTTTGCCATCACGCCGCCCGCCATCCAGCCGATGAATGCGGCGGAATCTGGCGCGGTGACCTTGCCCAGTTTGCGGGTGCCTTTGGCGAGCAGATCGGCCCGCGGACGTTCGGGGATGAAATGATGCACCACGCCGCAGACCTGGGTGAATTCACCGACGAGATAACGCGCGAGGTCAATGATGTGCGAATTGATGTCGCTGTGGACACCGCTGCCGCTGGTCTCCTTTTGCAGCCGCCAGTCGAGCGGAAACTCGGGGTCCGCCAGCCGGTCCTGGGCATAGCGGGCGCGGAAATGAAAAATCCGTCCCAGCGCGCCCTCGTCCATCATCCGCTTCGCCAGTGCGATGGCGGGAATGCGGCGGTAATTGTGGCAGACCATGTGGACGCCCCGGGATTTCTTCACGGCGGCGCATACGGCCTCGCATTCCTTCAAATCGCGTCCCAGCGGTTTTTCGCAGAGGACATGCTTGCCGTTCTTCAGCGCGGCGATGGCCATTTCAGCGTGCATGAACGTGGGCGTGGCGATGTCCACAATGTCAATCAACGGCGATTCCACGACCTCGCGCCAGTCGGTGGTGGCAAACTGCCAGCCCAGTTTCGCCCGGGCCGCCTGCACCCCGGCGGTTTCGCGGCCACACAGCGTGTGCAACTCCACGTTGGCTTTGAGGTCGAAGAATTTCGGTGCCTGCCGCCACGCGTTGGAGTGGGCGCGTCCCATGAAGCGGTAGCCGATCAGCCCGACACGAAATGTATTGGCCATAAAAGTAGGGATTGAACTGGTTGCGTCCGGCTTTATAGTGAGCCGGATTATTCAAGTCAATGACTCATACCACTGCTGAAATTGCCACGCTGCTGGCCGGCGAAGTCCTCGGAGACGCCCACGCCACGCTCACCGGCTTTGCCACGGCCGATACCGCGCGTCCCGGCGACCTGACCTTTGCGGAAACGGAGGAATTTTTAATTTCCGCCGAAAACAGCGCCGCCACCGCCGTCATCGCCGGCAAAAACGCATCTTCCGCCAAAAAAACCATCATTCGCGTGGACAATCCGCGCATCGCGTTCGCCAAGGCCTTGAACGCATTTTTCCCGGAACCCAAATTCGCCGCCGGCGTCCATCCATCCGCTGTGATCGCCGCCTCGGCACAGGTGGATGCCACCGCGCACATCGGACCGCATTGCGTCATCGGCGAGCGCGTGAAGATCGGTGCCGGCGTCGTGTTGCGTTCCGGCAATTCCATCGGTGACGATTGCGTCATTGGCGACGGCACGATGCTCTTTGCCAACGCCACGCTGTATCCGCGCACTCAAATCGGCCAGCGCGCGCGCCTTCA
>JAJXXI010000704.1:0-4792 GCA_021781185.1 bacterium | reverse complement strand
GCGCGGACGGTTTCGGCTATGTGTTCGACGTGGACGCACATCGCAAGATTCCCCAAATCGGCAACGTCGTGATCGGCGACGACGTGGAAATCGGCGCGAATACGACGATTGATCGCGGCGCGCTCGGCTCGACGGTCGTCGGCAGGGGCACGAAAATTGACAACCTCGTGCAGGTGGGACACAACGTCGAGCTGGGCGAACATTGCATCCTGTGCGCGCAGGTAGGCATCGCGGGCAGCGCCAAGCTGGGCAACCACACCATTCTCGCCGGCCAGGTCGGCATTGCCGGACATCTGAAAATCGGCAATCGCGTCACCATCGGCTCCAAATCCGGCGTGATGCACAACATCGCGGATGGCGAGCAATGGCTCGGCATTCCCGCACAGCCGGACCGACAGGCCAAGCGCATGATGATCGCCATGCAGCGGCTGCCCGATCTGCTGAAGAAAGTTGCGGCCTGGGAAAAGAAACTCGGCGTGAACGAATGATTTCACCCGGCCTTTGCATCCCGCCGTGAATTCTCCCACTAACGCCGCCACCTCCCGCCCGGGCGCAGCTCCGTTCACCGAAGCGGCGGCGTGGCGCGATGTGGGCAAAGGCTGGCAGCCGTTGTTCGGCAGTTTTCATGGCGCGGGCTACAGCATCGAGTGGCATGATTTCTTCGCGAAGCGCGAGTTCGACTGGGCGGCGAGTTTCCATCCGGGCTGCGTGGAGCTTTGCCTGAACCTCGACGGGCATGGCTTCGTGGAAAGCCGGGGGCACCGGGCGGATTTTGCGCCCAACACCGCCGGCTTTTATCACCGGCAGGAGGAATCGCTGGCCGGCCGGCGCGTCAAGGACGAGCAGCACCAGTTTCTCACCGTGGAATTTTCCTGCCCGTTTCTCGCCAAACATCTGGCCGGCATGGAATCCGTGCTGCACCCGATCGCGCGGGCGGCCATCAAAAACTGTCCGTGCGAACACGTCACGAGTTCCATTGTGCGGCTTGGTGCCGCGCAGCAGCAGCTCATCGCCACGCTGCGACAGCCGCCGGTTTACGCCGCCGCCCAACCGCTGTGGTATCAGTGCAAGGCGCTGGAACTTGCCGTCACGTTTTTGCTGCAACCGCCGCCGGAACAGGAAATGTTCTGCTCGCGCCAGCAGCGGCTCGCCCAGGAACGCGTGGATCAGGTGGTTTTTCTGCTGAACCAAAATCTCGCCGAACCGCCGACGCTGGAAGAACTCGGCAAGAAAATCGGCTGCAGCCATTTTTATCTGAGCCGGATTTTTTCCGCGCAGACCGGCCACACCATCACGCAACATCTGCGCCAGCTCCGCATGGAACACGCGGCGGAACTGCTCAAGTCGGGTGAATACAACGTCACCGAAGCCGCGCTGGAAGTGGGCTACAACAGCCTGAGCCATTTTAGCGCCGCCTTTCACGAGACCTTCGGCTGCTGCCCGGGATTGTATCCGCTCAAGACGCCGGCGCAGAAGGGCTGACCGGACAGGCTGCGAGCCCGTCCGCCCCGACTGTGCAACCGGCCGACAACCTTTCGCAAGCCGGCGGCAGCGGTGAAATCGTTTCCCTGCGATTGTCTTCAGCGTTATGAAGACAAAACGAGGATTCACATTAATCGAACTGCTGGTGGTGATCGCCATTATCGCGATTCTGGCGGCCATGCTTTTGCCTGCACTGGCCAAGGCAAAAGAAAAAGCCGGCCGCACCGCCTGTCTCAGCAACCTCCGGCAATGGGGGCTTGCCCTTGGCCTGTATCTGGATGACAACCGCCAGGTCTTTCCCGCGTTCAGCATTCCCAACAACACGCCCGGCGTATCCGGCGGTTATGACCAGGACAACATTCATTGGACCGACCTGGCTGCATTCGCCGCCGGCGGCTACGGCAACAGCGCCTGGTTCAATGCGCTGCCACCCTATGTATCGCAACCAGCGCTCTGGCAATACGCGGGCAATCCCACGAACTTTGTGAGTGGCCGCAGCATTTTCAACTGTGCCACCGCCCGCTTTCTGCCCACCGAAGTGGATCCGCTGAATCGCGTGGCCTTCAGCTATGGCATCAACTTCAAAGGCCCCAACGGACTGGTGCCTGCCAGTTCGCCATTCAAGGCCAACGCCGTTTTGCATCCCTCGGCATTCGTATTCTTTTCCGATGTGCGGGCAAACTCGGGTGAAACTCCCTTTTACGGCGCAAACCCGCTCAACGATCTCGGGGCGCCGCGCGGCTCGCTGAACCATCTCTCGTCACGCCACGCTGCCGGCGCAAACCTCACTTTCCTCGACGGCCATTCTGCTTATTTCAAATACGCCGACATGGCTTGTCGGAAGGGCACCAAGATCGGCGATCCCGGCAACCCGGAAATCAATTGGTCTTACGACGGCACGCCTTCGCAATAATCAGGCGGCCCGGCCGGCGAACTGATTTAAACCGACAACGCCGGGGTCAGCGTAGTTTACCAAAGACCGATCACATGGCCGCCAACGCGGATCCACAGCGGAATGGTCATTAATCCGATCAGGGAAGTGCCGAGTGCCACCTGCAACGCCGTCCGCGCATCTCCGCCGTAATGTTTTGTCAGCACAATCGGCAGCACCGCCGAAGACATCGCGCCTTGCAGCACCAGGACGCGTTTCAACTCCACCGAGCAGGGCAGATATTTGGCCAGCAGGAGAAACAGGACAGGCATGATGGCCAACCGCACCAGCGAGGCCACCGCCACCACCCGCAGCACGCGTCCGCCACGCGCCTCGTTGAGGTGATCCGCCACAATCGCACCGATGAGCAGCAACGCCAGTGGAATGGCGCTCTGCCCCAGCCAGTGGACCACGGTTAAAATCATGTTGCCGAAAAAGATCACCGGGGCGGGCGGCGAAAAGAACGCACCGAATAAATTGAGAATCATCGCCAGCAACAGCGCGGCAAGCGGAGCGTTAAGAATTTTTTTCCAGCCGCCAGACGGGCCACTGCCGGTCAGGGTCGAGACGCCCAATGTCCACATGGCCATTTCCGTGCCGACGTTATGGACAAACAGCACGCCCGTGGTGCCGGGATCAAACAGCATGATGCACAACGGAATCGTAAGATAGGCGTAATTTTGCAACCCTGCGAGAAAGGTGAATGTCCGCTGCTCGGGCAGGGTGCGCAGTCCGGCTGCGCGGACAAACAAGCGTGCCATGCCGAGGCCGATGGCGACCATGCCGAAGCCCACCAACGGCGGCAGGAGGAGGTTTCCCGGTCGGCGCAACGCCGCGTTGCCCAGAACCGAACCGAAGATGAGCGACGGCAGCAGGAGATTGATGGTCAGCCGCATCAGGCTCTGGTCGGCATCCGACGAGAGCCAGCCGCGCCGCCGCAGCCACAGGCCAATGGCCATGATGCCGAAGACCGGCAACACCGCCGTCAGCACTGTAAGAAACTCATTCACGGGGCGGATGAAACCAGATATTGGACGGCGACGAAATCACAAGATTCATCCGGACGAAAACCGGCCCCGTCCAAACCGATGGATTCGTCCTATTCCTCCACCGGCACCACGAGCTTGTCCATGATGTAATCTTTTCGCTCCGGCGTGTTCTTCCCCATGTAAAAATCGAAGATCGGCCCGGACTCGGCCCGCGGCGCAAACTCGATTTTGCTCAGGCGCATGCCCTTGCCAATGAATTGTTGAAATTCCTTCGGGCTAATTTCGCCAAGCCCTTTGAACCGGGTGATCTCGGGCTTGCCGCCGAGCTTCGTGGCCGCCGCATCCCGTTCGGTTTCGCTGTAGCAATAAATCGTCTCGGCCTTGTTGCGCACGCGGAACAGCGGGGTTTCCAAGACATAAACGTGGCCATCGTGAACGAGTTGCTCGAAGAACTTGAAGAAATACGTGATCATCAGGTTGCGGATGTGCATGCCATCCACGTCCGCGTCGGTGGCGAGAATGACTTTCTCGTAGCGCAGACTCTCGGTGGTGTCCTCCACGTTCAGTGCCTGCATGAGATTATACATCTCGTCGTTCTTATACATCACGTCGCGCTTGAGATCCCAGACGTTCAGCGGCTTGCCCTTGAGCACGAACACCGCCTGGTTGTTCACGTCGCGGCAGCTCGTGATGGAGCCGGCGGCGGACTGGCCCTCGCAGATGAAGACCATCGTGCCCTTGCCTTTTTCCTTCTTCTTGTCGAAGTGATTTTTGCAGTCCTTCAACTGCGGAATGCGCAGCGTAATGGCCTTGGCGCGGTCGCGCGCGAGCTTTTTGACATTCTGCAACTCCTTCCGCAACTCCTGCGTGTCCTTGACCTTCGCGATGATCGTCTCGGCGATCTGTTTGTTGCGCTGGAAAAAATGCAGCAGTTCCTGCCGCACGTTGTTGACGAGTTCCGTGCGAATTTCCGTGTTGCCCAGCTTATTCTTCGTCTGCGACTCGAACACCGGATCCTTCAGGCGGATGGACACCGCGCCGACCATCGCCTCGCGCACGTCGTCGCCGTCGAACTTGCCATTGCAATACTCGTTCACCGCCTTGAGCAAACCTTCGCGGAAGGCGCTCAAATGCGTGCCGCCGTCGCTCGTGTATTGGCCGTTGACGAAGGAGAAAAACGTCTCGCCGTAGCGCGAATTGCTGTGCGTGAAGCAGAATTCCAGCGTCTTGCCGCTGTAATGCAGCGGCGCATAAATCGGCTCGCTGCCGTCCGTGCCGAGTTCTTCCATCACCAGATCCATCAAGCCGTGGCGCGACTGGAAGGTTTTCGGCTCCGCGCCGGGTGTGTTGAGAATCAGCTTTAATCCCGTGTTCAGGTAGCTGTAATGCC
>JAJXXI010000327.1 GCA_021781185.1 bacterium | reverse complement strand
CGTGTCATAACAAATGCCCGTGGCACCGTTGCCGGGAGACACGGCGGTGACTGTCATCGTGGAGTAAACCGGGACGGTAACCGTCAATACCATGCTGTTGGTTACCGAGCCGAACACGTTGTTCGCGATCAACGAATAAACGTCGCCATTCTGGCTAGTTGTGACGTTGGTCAATGTCAGGGTGGCGTTGGTCGCCCCCGTCATATCCATCCCATTGGTCTGCCACTGATAGGTCGGAACGGGATTTCCAGTCACCAAGGGGCTTAGAATCACGGTGCTGCCGGCCTCCACTGACTGGTCGGCCAGCCCATAGATGGCGGGTGCTGTGCCCCCGACTTGGATTTGGATGCCGTTCAAGTAAATCTGCCACCAGACTGACCCGCCGGCATTGCCGTCGGCAGTGACGGTCAGGTTGCCGGACGCATCGGAGGTGCCGGTGATGCTGTTCCAACCATAACTTTTGCTGCCGGGCTGAGTAACATCGCGATCGGTGGAATTCGCGGTGGTATTGGCCACGGTGGCGGCAACGCCACCGCCGTTGGCTGCGGCAAATGACCATTTCGTGCCGGTTCCATCACTGTTTCCCGTGCCATACACATAGGCCGTTACCGGAGCATTGGTTGGCAGGCCGCTGAAGGAAAGAGTGATGGTGTTGACACCGCCGAGCCCGGAGTTGTAATCAACCTTCGCAACCTGATCCACCAAGACAGGGGTGGCCGAGCCGGCGGTCTGGCCGGTATAGTGATTGAAGGTTGCACCTGAATCATTCCAGTTCGCGGTATTATTGTTAAACTTGGAGGTCATGGTGAGGGTGACACCATAGTTGGCACCCTTGGAATCCAGCACAGTCACGCCCGTAAACAAGTTCGTGGAACCGGTGTAAACACCAGCCCAATCCGGGTTGTTCCACATATCGCCGCTGCTGCCAGTCTGGGCCGCCCCCGAAAACGTGTTGTTCGTCCACCCGTTCAATTGAACATTGTAAAGTGCATTTTCTGATGCAGAGGCGGTCGTGATGGTGATCTGACTGATGTCCATCAGCGGATTCATGCCGGTGCCTTTATTTGCAATACCAATGGCAAGACCGTCAAACTGGTTGGAAAAATTGGTGTAGGTGTTCCCCCCGGAGGTGGTTGAAACCACGCTGGACAGCGGTATGCCCGCTGCAACGTCGCCTGAATAAAGCTCGTCAGTGATGGTGACTTGATTGGTTGCTGCGAGCAAAATCGTGAAACTTCTCGTATAGGTGCCTCCGCTGGCAAGTGTCACGGTTGACGCCAAGGTGCTGCCGATGGTCGTTCCGATGGGAAATTTATACAACCCGGTGCCCGCTCCGCTGAAAAGCAGGTCCTGAACCCCATTATTTGGGCTAGCCCCATCCTGCATCGGGCGCGTGTAGATGGAGGACAACGCCCCATTGTAATTAATTTGCCCCACATACCCCTCCCAGTCCTGGCAGTTGCCGGTGATATAAGTAGTGGCGCTGCCAAGCCCCGCGCTGTTAAGCAAACCGGCCACCGGCGCGTTGCCACCGGAATTAAACAAGCCCACATCCATCACCGAGCCGCTTCCACCGGCCAGCAACGTGCCGGCGCTGTTTGTAAATGTCAGGGTAAGATTGATGCTGTCACCCACGTTGGCCAATTGAACCGGCGTGCTGGCAAATAGCGCCTGCAACTCAACGTAACCAGCCGTGGTGTTGCCGCCGAGTTTCACTTGGAGCTTGCCTGTGCCGATTGAGCAAGTGCCCGTTTTGGTCGAAGCCACATCGTAACTGGTAGACGAGGCTGATGGCGTTCCGCCGGGCGTGCTGGTTCCGTTCAATGTGCTGCCACCGAAGGTATCGGTGAAGATTGTCGTCTTTGCGGTTGAAACCAGCGGCGCACTGAGCATGGAAATAATGGCAAATATGGACAATGCTTTCATCTGAATTTGTTGGGGGTTAATGAGGCTTGAGTTAAAAAATCAGCGGAGGTCATGTTTGTTATTACCGTGGTGGATTCGAGAATGACTTTAGCGGAAGAATTAAAGCCGTCACCGGCGAATTCCTGCAAATGACTTTGAAAAATGTGCCCGAAGTCTCCGTCAACAACAGGCGGCCTGATTCAGGGCCGTGGTCCATCCCGCTCCACGACCGGGCCACCCGCCGAATCGCCGCACACTTCCTACAGTCACCCCTGATGGCCAGACCCTAAAAAATCCACACTGCGTCTCGTTTAGGCTGATTTTATGCTGCTTGCAGAATTCCACCGCTCGCGCCATCCGGCGTCGGAAGATTTCCCCTTTGGCTTGCCCGGAACTGGAGAAGCGGATATAGCTGTAAACATGACATTTCACTCTTATTCCGCTGTTCATTGCATGATTTACGGTTAGCGTAAATCACACGAACAATAGTGCATTCATCCGTGGTTAGAATATTTTTTCATGAACGAGATTCCCAAAGCCTACGAACCGCAGTCCGTTGAAGACAAATGGTATGACTTCTGGCAGAAGCAAGGTTGCTTCACTGCCGACCCGAAATCCGCCAAGCCCGCGTTCTCCATCGTCATCCCGCCGCCGAACGTCACTGGCATGTTGCACATGGGGCATGTGCTCAACAACACGATTCAGGACATCCTCAGCCGCAAGGCGCGCATGGACGGCAAGGAAGTTCTCTGGCTGCCCGGCACCGACCACGCCGGCATCGCCACGCAGGTGCAGGTGGAAAAGGCGCTCAAGAAAGAGGAACGCAAAACCAAATACGAAATCGGTCGCGAGGAATTCCTCAAGCGCGTGTGGGCGTGGAAGGAAAAGCACGGCAACATCATCATCAACCAGCTCAAGAAGCTCGGTTGCTCGTGCGACTGGAGCCGCGAACGCTTCACGATGGACCCGGAGTATTCGCGCTGCGTGCAGAAGGTGTTCGTCGAGCTTTACAAGAAGGGCCTGATCTATCGCGGCAAGCGCATGGTGAACTGGTGCCCCGTCTCGCAGACCGCGCTCTCGGACGAGGAAGTGGAAATGAAGCCACAGAAAGGTTTCATGTATCACTTCAAAGTGCAGGTAGCGGAAGAACCCGACACCTGGCTGACCATTGCGACGACGCGACCGGAAACGATTCCCGGCGACACCGCCGTGGCCGTGAATCCGAAGGACCCGCGTTACGCGCATCTCATCGGCAAGCACATCGTGCGTCCCCTGCCCATCCAGTTGCCGCGCGAGCAGAAGCTCATCCCGATCATCGGCGACGAGCATGTGGATTTTGAATTTGGCACCGGCGTGCTCAAAGTCACACCCGCGCACGACAAGGCGGACTTCGAAATCGGCCAGCGCCACAACCTGGCCATTGTGGACATCATGAACCCGAACGGCACGATGAACGAGCTGGCCGGCGAAAGCCTCGCGGGTTTAGATCGTTTCGAGGCGCGCGACGTGGCGGTGGAACGGCTCAAGGAACTCGGCGTGATGGTCGAGGAAAAGCCTTACGAGAACAACGTTGGTTTCAGCCAGCGCGCGGACGTGCCGATAGAGCCACGTTTGAGCGAACAGTGGTTTCTCAAATATCCGAGTGTGGAACCCAGTAAAGCCTGCGTGGCAGAAGGCCGGATGAAATTTCACCCCGACCGTTGGGCCAAGGTTTACGACCACTGGCTGACGAACATCCAGGACTGGTGCATCAGCCGCCAGCTTTGGTGGGGACATCGGATTCCGGTGTGGTATCGGAATAGCGAAGTTTATTGCGGACTTGAAGCGCCGACGGGCGAAGGCTGGACGCAAGATTCCGACGTGCTTGACACCTGGTTCAGTTCCTGGCTCTGGCCGTTTGCCACGATGGGCTGGCCGGAGAACACCGAGACGTTGAAGAAGTTCTACCCGACCACCGACCTCGTCACCGGGCCGGACATCATTTTCTTCTGGGTCGCGCGCATGATCATGGCCGGCTACGAATTCATGGGCGAGCCGAAGTTCGCGCTGCCGGATGCCATGCCGTTCCAGAATGTCTATTTCACCGGCATCATCCGCGACAAGCAGGGCCGCAAGATGTCCAAGACGCTCGGCAATTCGCCCGACCCGCTCGTGCTCATCGCGCAATACGGCGCGGACGCCCTCCGCTTCGGCACCATGCGCAGTGCGCCACTTGGCCAAGACGTGTTGTTCGATGAAAAGGACGTCGAACTGGGCCGCAATTTCTGCAACAAGCTCTGGAACGCCTGCCGTTTCAGGCAGATGCAGGGCGGCGAAACTGAAACCGAGATCAAGCCCGACCTGTTGACCTCTGATGACAAATGGATACTCCTTCGTCTCGACCAGGCCATCCGCGAAGTCAGCGACGCGCTCACGACTTACAACTTTGCCACCGCCGTGCAGGCGCTTTACCGCTTTTTCTGGAGCGAGTATTGCGACTGGTATGTGGAGGCGAGCAAGGCGCCGTTCTTCGGCACTGACGCCGCGCTCAAGGCGAACAAGCTGGCGGTCATTGATTTCGTCCTCAGCAACACCCTCCGGCTGTTCCATCCGTTCCTGCCGTTCATCACGGAGGAACTCTGGCACGGCATGGGTTTCAGCAAGGAACTGCCCGGAAACCAGGGCGGCCAGACCATCATGTTTGCCTCGTGGCCCAAGCCATTCAACACCGAGGAAAAGGAATACTTCGGCCTCGACGACGTGGCGGACAAGGTTGCCGCGGCGAAATACGAACTCGTCGGCCTCGGCCGCAACCTGCGTCGTGAACTCAAGCTCGACCCGGCGAAGAAGCTGAATTTCATCCTCAAGCCCGCCGGCACGCTGGCCGCCAGCGAAATCGAAGTGCTGAAGCTGCTGCTCAATGCGGAGTCCGTCGAAATTGTCGCCATGGATTGGACGCCCGACAAAGGCACGCCGAGCGCCTCGAATGCGCTGGGAGAAATCTTCCTGCCACTGGCCGGATTGATTGACCTGGGCGCTGAAAAAGCTCGCCTCACCAAGGAACAGGAAAAGATTCAGGCTGAAATCGTGAAGGTGGAGCAAAAGCTTGCGAATCCAAACTTCGCGCAGAAAGTTCCGGCCAAGGTTCTGGACGAACACAAGCAGCGGCTGGCCGACTGGCAGGCCAAGCTCGTGCAAGTGAAAGCCTCGCTCAAAGCGATGGGTTGATCTTCCCTCACCGTTCCCTCTCCCATCAGAATGGGAGAGGGAACGGCCGCCGAATATTTTACTTTTGGCCAAATCGGAAGATCAGCATTCATGCCGGGTTCGCCAAACAACTGCAAGCAGCCCCCACTCTTTTCGCCAAAGGATGGAAAAATGCGGAACGTAGCAGCTCATTGAACAAATCCATTTGATCCAATCCGCCCGCTAAAAACGGCCGCAGCTTTCCCGAATTCGTTCGTGTCTTTCGAGTCCGGGGTGGTTAATTTTTCTTCATGGAGCACAGCATCGTCGCCGACATCGCCATCTGCATCATTGCAGCATGGCTGGTCGCCGTGATTTCCCAGATGGCGCGGCAACCGCTGCTGCTCGCATATCTCGTGGCGGGCTTTGCCGTCGGCCCGCATGGCTTCAAATGGGTGACCAACCCGGATTCCATCCAGACCATATCCGAAATCGGCCTGTCGCTGCTGCTGTTCATGATCGGGCTGGAGATTGATTTGAAGAAGATGCTGAGCGCTGGCAAGGTGATCACCGTCACTGCCGCCGCGCAGATTCTCGGATGTTTTCTGCTGGGCTGGCTGGTTTTCGACTGGTGCGGATTGACGGAAAGCCGGCTGGAAGCGCTGTATCTGGCGGTCGCGACGGCGATGAGCAGCACGGTCATCATCGTCAAGATTCTCCATGACAAGCGGGAGTTGGAAACGCTCGCGGGCCGCATTACGCTGGGCCTGCTGGTGCTTCAGGACGTGTTCATCATCCTGTTTCTGGCTATCCAGCCGAACCTGAAGAATCCCGCGCTCAGCCTGCTGCTGCTGGCGCTGGGCAAGGCGCTGTTGCTGGTGGCGGTGGCCTATGTGTTCAGCCGGTTTGTGCTGCCGCCGCTGTTCAAAGTGGTTGCCCGCCTGCCGGAACTGGTGCTGGTCGGCGCGATTGCCTGGTGCTTTGCCATGGCCGGCTTTGCGGGCTGGCTGGGATTGTCCACCGCCATGGGCGCCCTCATCGCCGGCGTAATGATCTCGACCTTTCCCTACACGCTGGACGTGGTGGCCAAAGTCACCAGTCTGCGCGATTTCTTTGTGACGCTGTTTTTTGTCAGCCTGGGCATGGCCATACCGGTGCCGACCTGGGGCTACCTGTTGTGGGCGCTGTTCCTCTGCCTGTTCCTGGTGGCGAGCCGGTTGGGAACCATTTTCCCGCCGCTCTATGCCATGGGGCAGGGTTATCGCGTGAGCCTCCTGCCGGCGGTGAACCTCTGCCAGATGAGCGAACTCTCGCTCGTGCTGCTGGCACTCGGCTACAAAAGCGGCGATGTCTCCACGAACACCATCGGCATCGCGGCTTTTGCCTTTGCCTTCATGGCGGTCGGCTCCACCTACGCCATTCTCAATAACGACCAACTCCTCCGCCGGGCGGTGCCGTGGTTCAACAAGCTGGAATTGCACGATCTCGACCAGACGGCGGTCATGGATGCAAACCTCGAGAAATCCAAGCGCATCTATCTGCTGGGCTTCTCGTGGACGGCCAGTTCCCTGATCGAGGAGATTCAACGTGAACAGCCGGCGCTGCTGGAGGAAATCACCGTGCTGGATTTCAATCCGCTCGTCCACGCGCGGCTGAACCTGCGG
>JAJXXI010000201.1 GCA_021781185.1 bacterium | reverse complement strand
CATCGCCGAAGGCAATAGATGACATTGATCCGCACGCACCATCACATATTCTGCAAACGCGCCATCCGTCGGCGGTGTCGTGCTGGCGCTGCCGAGCATGATGATCTGCCGGCAAAGATTGGGTCGCCCAGCCTTGCAATACTCGCAAAAACGGCACGAACACGCCGGATTGACCGTAACGCGTGCACCGGTTTTAATGGTCGTGACATCATCCGCCACCGCCTCCACTTCTGCCGTGAGCTCATGTCCCAGAATAAACGGGCGTGTCGGCACAAATGCCGCACAGTAGCCATGCTCGAAATAATGCAGATCCGAGCCGCAGATGCCTGCCTGACGAACGCGCAGCCGCACCATTCCCGGCTTTAATTCCGGCAACGGCCGGGCTTCAATCCGGATTTGCTTCGCCCCGTGCAGCACGGCGGCAGACATGGTGGTGTTAAGCCTCATCGTCACTTCAGTCCATAAAAGCGGGTGCAGTTTCCACCCAGAATGGCTTCACGCTCCCGGTGTGAAAAATTTTGAATATAGCGGGTCACCACCCCCATCGTCGCCGCGTAGCCCCCGGAGAGCGTGCAGACCGGCCAGTCGGAGCCAATCATCACGCGGTTCGCACCAAATGCCTCGACAACGATGTCCAGATAACGGCAAAAATCTTCGGGACGCCATCGCAGCCACTTCGCCTCGGTCACCAGCCCGGAAAGTTTGCACCAGACGTTCGGCAATTCCGCCAGGCGTTGCAGGTCTTCACGCCACGGTGAAATTTGTCCGTCGCGGATGGCCGGCTTGGCAATGTGGTCCAACACAAACTTCTGTTCAGGAAATTCCGCCACCAACTGCGCCGCCACCGGCAGATGCCTGGGAAAAAGAAGCAGATCGTAAGTCAGCTTGAATGCGCGCAATTGTCCGATGGCCCGGCGAAATTCCGGCCGCAACATGAACTGCTCGTCGGGTTCATCGTGGACGACGTGCCGGACACCGACCAGCTTTGACTGGCGGGAAAACCGAAGGAGTTGCCCTGGCAGTTCCGGCGAGCACAGTTTCACCCATCCCACCACTCCACGAATAAACGAATGCGAGTTCGCCAGCTCCAGGAGCCAGGCCGTCTCTTCAAGCGTCTGCCGCGCCTGGACCGAAATGCAACCGCCAAAACCCGTTTGATGCAGCAACGGCAGTAAATCGTCCGGCAAGTAATCACGTTTTAAATCCGCCATGTTGTCAGTCATCCAGGAGTATTCGTATGAATTGTAACTCCAAAAATGCTGATGTGCGTCAATCCTCATTGCTGATTCTTGTAAAATTTCAACCCCAACATCCTCCACCGGGATCGACTCCATCACTGGACAGCTGAAGTGTGAGCTTGAAGCCACAATACATCCGGGTTGTTCAGCGTCTGATGGGCTGTGGCAATTTGTCCGCCCGGCCCCGAGTAGGTGACGGGGTTAATAGCGCCTGGATGGAGCCATTTGTGCATTTCCGAATGCCCGTCGCAAAACGAAAAAGAGGTGGCCATATTGTGGTAAGGGGCGGGCATATCTGTCCATTTGGTATTCACCATCTGAACCGCGAAGGCGCCATCGTTCATGGAATCAGGGTGTTCATCAATCGTGAGCCATAAATTCGCCGGTGCTGGGTTGATTATATCCCCTTCTTTAACATAAGTCCGATACGTTGGAGCCGGCAGCCAGCCGCCCTGCCCCGTTCGCGTGCCTTGAATATTGGGGCCGATTGCCGCGTTCATGGAAACGCTGCGAACTCTCGGTAATCCCGTCAGCCCGCCCTGACAACTGCGGTCAGATGGGCACTTGTAGATGCCGATGCTCTTGGTGTAACTGCCCAAGGCAGCTTTTGAACCAATCAAATTGTCAGTGTTTGTATTGTCCGGGTTGGCAAGGTTATAATCAAGACTGCCAACCACCCAGTTCCCTGGAATTTCCGTTCCTGAACTGTTGGCCACATTGGGCGGTAAATTTCCGTTGAAATCATCTTTATACAACGTCCAAGCCAGAGCCAGTTGTTTGCCGTTATTGAGACACACGATACCCTGGGCCCTGGATTTTGCCCGCGACAATGCCGGCAACAGCATCGCGGCCAGAATGGCGATGATCGCAATGACCACCAGCAGTTCAATCAATGTGAAGCCCGGGCTGGAACGCTTTCGGCAATCCAAAATTTTAGCACTAAGATTTTCAAAGACACGATTCATACACAATTATGACCACTTAGGGTTATCAAATAAAATTTTAACACTGCCCATGATTCCAACAACTACCATGTTGCGGTGAAATTGTGCCGTTTTGCGACCAGCCTGGTTATTGCTCTCAACTCTCAGTCTGTCGCTCGCTGTAGTCGCAAAGATGATTTTAATTTCCCGACCGCAACGAGATTTGTTGAAATTTACCTCGTTTGCGGCTGGAAATACCCAGCCGCCATATATCTTCATCCACCGCTTGTAGGGAATCCACGGAAAGGCCGCTCGCTGAACTCATTTTCAATGGTCTCCGACTATAAATATAAATATCACCAGTTCGCGCGCCGGCGTCGGTAAACAACATTTTCACGCCGGACGTGGATGTCTTGAATTCTTTGATCTCGGCCGCACCGCAAAATATGTGCAAATTTGAACCGATGAACCGGGGCTGCCCATCACCTTGATCAAGATCGGTGAAGCATAGATGCTGGCATCCGGCCGCCGGTAGAGCGGGAGTTTTCCATTGACTGTCAACTATTCCGACGAAGCGGTTTTCCCAAAACGACCAGACGGCATGGCGATGCGCCGGGTTAAGCCCCGCCTTGGCAAAATCCAGTTTTACAGCCTGATCGTGATCGTTGGGATTCCACAGCAGCGCAACCGTCCATTTTCCCCAAGGCCGTTTTACATGGCTCACCAATCGAGGCCAGTTTTTACTGATGCCGATATCCAAGACCATGGTGCGTTCGTTGGCCGGGGGCGTCATAATTTCGACATGGCGAAGATACGGTTTGAAAATTTCCCAATTCCACATGTCCGAGGTAAAAGCAGCCCCCGAGGATAACCCCATCATGCTGGCATAGGTTTCGACAATGGGCCAGCCGCCCACCACGTCGCCAATTCCTTTCAGGCCAGTTGCCAGATAGTAACAGTCGTTATCCACCGCAAACCATCGGTTGTTAAGGTCGTATGAGCGCAGAACTTGATTGATGGACATCCGCACTCCGCCGCGGTGTGCGTCATAACTGGTCCGGCTGGAATCAACCAGCCCAACAACCGCCCGCACTGGAAACGGTGTGCAAAACAGGATATAAACGTCCTCGCCCGCCGTTTGGCGCACCAAGGTATATAAGTCACGCATCACCTCAAACGAAGTCCGCTTCTTTTCATACCACGCCTCCCCTATGTGGTCGTTGAAATCGAGTTTGAGATAGGTATAACCATTTTTGACAGCATGCCGAACCTGATCGACAATGTGCGCCTTGGCCCGCGGATGTGTCGGATCCAGCCACCCACTTTCGTCAGGACGATAATCTGATTCCTTTTTGAATTTTTGCCCCTGGACAGCCTTGAGATTCACGGGATCATCAAGCCAGGGGGCATGGCGTCCAATTAGAGTTAAAGCCATCCATAACCCCGGGCGCGCCCCAATCTCCGCAATCCGTTTGGCATAATCGGACATGCCGCCGGGAAATTTATGGTTGGCATCCCAAACGCCATCATATTTTTGATAACCATCGTCAATTTGAATGGCGCCGGGGTGAAGTTGTTCCGGATTATTTGCCACGGCTTCCACAATACCCAATACATCCTGCCCGGTGACGTGTTTGTCCAAAAGATACCAGCTACACCAACCATCCAGTGCTCCCTTGCTGGTCCGGCCATGGTGCGTAAATGCCACCCAGTCCGCCTGCCGCGCACAGGCAATGTGCGGCTTTTCCATGAGGAGCACGGCTTGTTGTCCCCAACGAGTCTCATTGGGATCCACGCGAACGCCGCTCATGTCCGCCGCAATTTTGAAAGTAACGCGGCCATTTTTTTCACAACAGACACTTGAGTTCAGATACGCGATGGGGGTGCCGACCGGGCCAAACAGAAAGCCTGTGCCGTCGCGACGATAAATTCCGCCCCGTTCGCTAACATTCAGCGGCTGGTGAATGGAGCCAAGCTCGGAGACGGCATTGTCGAAATTACCCATCAACTGCGTGACCAGCCAGTCAGCCGGATCGCCGGTAAATTGAATCCCCGCATCGGGATCGGTGGGTGACTTCGCGACGGTTTCCAACTGGGTCAATTCCCGAAGGTTAATGGCGGTTGCGCCCAGGTTGCGCAGGCCGGCCTGAAAAAGCGCGCCACTCACATTTGGGACCTCGCCAAATCGCAACATTATGTCAATTCCAACGTGGTCAAAATGAATCGTAGATTCGGTAATTCTGGCCAAACCATAAGGCGTCATTTCCTTGGAAATGATTACCTCTCCAACCTTGCCGCCCATGGATGAAAGAATCTGCCTTTCTCCAGCATTTTCGATGGTTGCTGAAAAGCTGCAGGAAAAAGGTGCCAATCCTGGCAATTGAATCATGATCCGCCGCCCACTTGGGTTCAGGATAGCAACTTTATCGTGGCTTGGTTTTCGTCCGGATTCCGTTTCCAGACTGGCACAGCCGGCGGCCAAGAGTGGAAGTGCCAGCGCGGTCGTCTGGATAAATTCTCGTCGCGAAATGGATTGTTCATTCACCATGACAAAGCATCAGACCATCCTTTGCGTTCCACTCGCGAAACTGTCACTCGCCGTGATCATTGCGCCGCCACCTCGAATTCCTGCTTGGTTTCGACCGACAGCCCCACCCACACGATCAAAGTCCAGGAGCCATCCGTGTCAATTTTGACTCCTTGTCGGAAATTAGGACCGTCACTCTGACTCACTCCGCCAATCTTGAGGGTTGCCCTCGTCGTGCGGCTTTTCCAATTTCTGATTTCAAAACACAAGTTGTGAATGGGATGCCGCACGGAGGCGGCGATTTCAAATGTCAGGGGTGCCGCGCCACTGCCATAGGTAAAAACATAAGTCCGTTGAGGCTGGCTGTAGCCCTGGCTGCTTCCCCCGGTCACATCTGCCACCGCCGGGGCATCGAGCCATGATTTCGCCAGATTGGTCAGCGCAGCCGCGGGCAGGTCGGTCATTCCCTCCATCAATAATTTCTCTATATAAGTGACTGGGCCATTCTGCGTCGCATATTCGGGCAAAGACAAATGAGATATGGAACTATGCGAGGCCCGGTCGGGGAAACTGGCGTTGCGTCCTGACGAATTGATTTGAGCGATCGGCCAATGATTCCAGGTTGGAAACACCGAATACCAGGTCCGCTCGCCACCATAAATATCCCCTCCGTCAAACTTCTGGATGGCAAACGGACTATACTCTCCGGTAAAGTGAATCATCTGGATGATGTTACCCGGATAATTTGGATTTGGTGGATTCGGATTCCAATCGTAGTCCGTTGACTGGCCGGCAGCATTGACCAGAGTCATTACCGGCTGTTTCCGAATGACAGCTTCCGGATGCTGCCCCGGCCCGAAAACCGCGATTTGTTCATCCCACTCGTGACCGTAATCTGGCCGGGACGTATAGAGTCGCATGTCCACGGAAGCCAACCCGTCGGGATAAATGTAGAAATACCAGTCGGAAATATCGCCCCAGCCGGTGGCCGCATCATAAAACGCCCAATGATGGCTGGGGTTTGCCAGCCGGTAGCGCCATTGCACCACCACCCGGGCCGGATTGTTCTCGATGATCCTGACATGGGAAACCCGGCAGGCCTTGTCGGACATCGGCTCACAATCTCCCGGCGCATCCTCACAAAACCCCGTCTCATTGAATTCCTCGGTAAACCATTGATTGGATTCGTTCACCATCATGGGGACAAAACTGACGCCCCGCCAAAAAACAAACTTGATGGGTGACTGGTCGAAGCCAACCACGACGTCAGGAAAAGATCCAAAACACCACATATTGTCCCACGTTTCGTAATATTGCAGGCGGGTATAATAGGCTTCGAACTTTCTGTTGGTAGTGGGATTCGGAAGGTGGCGGGGCTGCATGTCAGGGTGATTCAAAACCGCCGGCCCAGGATTCATGCTGGCAAATGATTCGGCGACCTGCCGGCGGTTTAACCCAACATTGTATATGTTCACTTCATCAATCAATCCGTCCAGACCAAATTCGCTCGGAAGTGTATCATGGGTGCCGTCGGTTGGCACCTTCAGCAGGCCCGCCTTGCCAAGGCGTATGTTCGCATTGGTCGTTTGCACCCCGCTTCCACCGACCGCCTTTTCCCCGACCTGTTTCCCATTCAGATAGAGTCGCATGACGCCTTGGCCTTTATCATAAGTTCCGGCCAGTTGATACCAATGAAACAACGCAAGATGATTGGTGTCGTTGTAAGGTGGCCTGCCGGGAACAACAAGCTGCTGCCAAACTCCGCTTACCTTCAACTTAAAGCCCGGATATCCATGACTGTCCACCCCCAGAAAATAACCGTCGTCATCGCCTTGTTGAATAATGGGCACCCAGTTCCAAGGATAAGCCCCCAAGGCAATCCATCCCTCAATGGTTAAACCGTCTCCGGAGACCGCCGGAGCATTGGAGGCCGGAAACGAAACCAGACTGTGATAGCCGTCGAACTCCAGCGCCGTGCCGGAAACACCCCGTTTCCAGAGTGCCTTTGGACCGTGAATGGGCACGCGCATCTGGCTGATGTCTTCCA
>JAJXXI010000004.1 GCA_021781185.1 bacterium | reverse complement strand
GCGGCGCGGCAACCACGACGGGCACCGGATAACGCAGCTTCATCACGTCATCCACGAGGACCTCCAGATAATAGGTGCCGGCGGTCTCGAATTTGACCTGGCCGAAAAGCATGACATTGGTGGCGCTCAACGCCGGGTCACGCAGCTCAAACTTCAATTCGCCTTTGCTGATGACAGTAGTTTGATCCGGGCCCACCAGGCGGACGGTCTCGTTGAACTGGCCGATGCCAGCCACCCAGCGGTTGAAAATGCAAATGCGTCCGGCCACGATCGGCAGTTGCGGAACGCGAATGACGTTGACCACGCCGATGAGAAAGAGGTTGCCGTTGACTTCCTGACGGACTTCCTCGCACAGGAGTGAACATTGCAGATCGGGGAGAATTCGGGTTGCTTGCATAAAATTTAAATTTGAGTCGCTATTCTGAACGAGAATCATCAGATGTCAGGGAAAAAATAGGGCCTATCCGATAGTCCCCAGCAAAAAACTACAGACCCCGATACCCTTTCGGAGACTCAAGAAGCCTCAAGGTGCAACCGACATTGGATTCCCATGCCCAAGTGGTGACGTTGCGAGATCAGTTGCGACAGGCGCGCGATACACGCCGCTTGTCCTGCTTGACGAGCAATGCCACGACCAAGCTGGTGGTCAACGCCGTCAAGGGTGATCCTGAAGATGGCGAGGACAGTCCGTTCTACGCCGCGTTGGGCTATGTCCAGTCGAGCGCACAAAAAAGCGGTCTGACCCGCAAAGCGGGCCAAACCGCCGAGGCCGGACAAACGGTCTCCAGCACCAGCACCGCGTCTAAATAAACCGGACAAGGGGTATTGCCGACATTCACGGAGCCGGTTCTTCACGGGAACCGGCTTCCTTTTTGTGATTGAACCATGGACAGTCATTGAACTCCCTGCCGCGCCTCCGGGGGAAGGAAAACTACTTCATTCCGTCCAAACTAGGTTTTTACAATAGTCTAAAATGCAGCGGATGAAAAGCCATTTTGCCGGAACCGTCGCTGCCAGGGCAGCACAGGTGTCCCGCCAGTCCAGAGCAACGGAAAAGCTGCTTTTCTTATCTTCCCCAAGCATAAACAGCGTCGGAAGGCGCCAACTGACAAGGCAGAGCATGGTCTAAAAACTTACGTATCATCAAATCAAGATGCGTTGATTTTTTAATTTGAAATCACCTGTTTTCCGGCTAATGTTCACCATCATGTCGAACAACGCCGAACTTCTCCAGCAAGCGCTCCGCGAACGCATTGTCATCATTGATGGCGCGATGGGCACGACCATCCGCACCTACGGACTGGGCGAGAAGGAAATACGCGGCGAGCGGTTCAAGGATTCCAAGAAGGATTTGAAGAACAACGGCGATCTTTACTCGCTGACCCAGGCGGCGACAATCGGCGACATTCACCGGCGCTTTCTGGAAGCCGGTGCGGATATCATCGAGACCAACACTTTTTCCGCCACCAGCATCGGCCAGAGTGAATTTTTTGTGGACGATCCGCGCGAACACGGCGGCCGCAAAGACCCGGCGTTTTACCAGGGCGTGATCGAAAACAAATTTCTCAACGACCTCGCCTGGGAAATCAACGAGCAATCCGCAAAGCAATGCCGCGAATGGGCCGACCGCATCGCGAACCAAACCGGGCGGCCGCGCTTTGTGGCCGGCGCAGTCGGGCCGCTGACCGTCTCACTCTCCAATTCTCCGGATGCCGACGACGCGGGCTTCCGGGTCTGCACGTTTGACCAGGTCAAGGCGGCTTACCTCAACCAAGTGCGCGCCCTCATCGCGGGCGGTTCGGACCTGCTGCTGGTGGAAACGATTTTTGATTCGCTCAACGCCAAGGCGGCGCTGGTGGCGATTCAGGAGGTTTTCGCGCAGGACAAAAAAACTCTGCCGATCATGATCTCCGCCGCCGTCGGGCGCGGCGGCGAAACGATGATTTCCGCCCAGACCGTGGAGGCGTTTTGGAACGCGGTGAAGCATGTGAAACCGGTTGCGGTGGGGTTGAATTGCTCGCTGGGCCCGGACCTGATGCGGCCGTTCCTCGAAGAACTCGCCACCAAGTCAGACACGGCCATTTCGTGTTATCCGAATGCGGGCCTGCCGAATCCGCTGTCGCCGACCGGCTTTGATTTGCAGCCGGCAGACATGGGGAATTATCTCGGCGAATTTGCCCGGAGCGGTTTGCTGAACATCGCCGGTGGCTGCTGCGGCAACACGCCGGAGCACATCGCCGCGATTGCCAGGGCGCTTGACGGCAAGCCCCCGCGTCAGCCACAGATCGAAGCAAAGCTTTCCACAGGCGCAGCCATTCCCCTGCGCCTGTCCGGTTCGCAGCCGTTCACGCAGCAGATCGGGCAGTTCATCATGATCGGCGAGCGGACGAACGTGGCGGGTTCCCCGAAGTTCGCCAAGCTGATCAAGGAGAACAAATACGACGAAGCCGTCGCCATCGCGCGACAGCAGGTTGAAAACGGCGCGAACATCATAGACATCTGCATGGATGAAGGGATGATTGACGGCGTTGCAGCCATGAATCGTTTTCTCCATCTGCTCGGCAGCGAACCGGAAGTGGCCAAGGTGCCGTTCATGGTGGACTCTTCGAAATGGGAGGTCATCGAAGCCGGCCTGAAATGTCTCCAGGGCAAAGGGATTGTGAACTCCATTTCGCTCAAGGCGGGCGAATCAGAATTCAAACGCCAGGCCCGCGTGGTCTTGAAATACGGCGCCGCCGTCGTCGTGATGGCGTTTGATGAAAACGGCCAGGCCGCGACGCTGGCGGAGAAAATCCGCATTTGCGAGCGCGCCTATCGCATTCTCGTGGACGAAGTCGGCTTTCCGCCGGAGGACATCATTTTCGATCCGAACATACTCACAGTCGGCACCGGCATCGAGGAGCACAACAACTACGCGGTGGATTTCATCGAAGCCACGCGCTGGATCAAGCAAAACCTGCCGCATGCGAAAGTCAGCGGCGGCTTGTCAAACGTGTCGTTCAGCTTTCGCGGCAACAATCCCGTGCGCGAAGCGATGCACAGCGCGTTTTTGTTCCACGCCATCAAGGCCGGCATGGACATGGCCATCGTGAACGCCGGCATGTTGGAGGTTTACGAGGAAATTGAGCCGGAGCTGAAAGAGCTGGTTGAAGACGTCTTGCTGAATCGCCGTCCCGATGCCACGGAACGACTGGTGAACTTCGGCGAAAAACTCAAGGCCGCCAGCGCGGGCACCACCGCTGCGGATAAAAAGATCGAGGAAGAATGGCGCAATGGCACGGTCGAGGAACGGCTAACGCATTCCTTGGTGAAGGGCATTGACGCTTACGTGGACATTGACACCGCCGAAGCCCTCACCCAATACGGCCGGCCGCTCGCGGTGATTGAAGGTCCGTTGATGGCGGGCATGAGCGTGGTGGGCGACCTGTTCGGCGCGGGCAAAATGTTTTTGCCGCAAGTCGTGAAGTCGGCGCGCGTGATGAAAAAATCCGTCGCGTATCTCACGCCGTTCATGGAGGCCGAGAAGGCGGCGATGGCCGCGCGTGGCGAAGCTGTGAAGGCCCAGGGCAAAATCGTGCTCGCCACGGTCAAGGGCGACGTGCATGACATCGGCAAGAACATCGTCGGCGTCGTGCTCGCCTGCAACAACTACGAGGTCATTGACATGGGCGTCATGGTTCCATGCGAGAAAATCCTCGAACGCGCGAAACTTGAAAAGGCCGACCTCATCGGCTTGAGCGGCTTGATCACGCCGTCGCTGGACGAGATGGTTCATGTCGCCCGCGAGATGGAACGACAGGGGTTCAAAGTGCCCTTGCTCATCGGCGGCGCGACGACCAGCCGGGCGCACACGGCAGTGAAAGTTGCGCAGCATTATCACGAGCCGGTGGTCCACGTTCTCGACGCCAGCCGGGCGGTGCCGGTGACGAGCAGCCTGCTGAGCAAGGACGGCAAGGCGGCTTTTGTAAAACAACTGCGCGCCGACTATGAGAAACTGCGTTCGCATCACGCCGGCTCGCAGGTGAAACTGCTTTCACTCGCAGCCGCCCGCGCCAATGCGCCCAAGCTGAAATATGACGATTTGCCCAAACCGGAATTCACCGGGGTGCGCACCCTCTCTTCCGGCAGCTTCCATCCCGGCAAATGCGAGTGCGGTTCCGCCCACGGACACGCGGGCGCTTTCGGCGTTTCGCTGGAGGAAGTGGTGCCGTTCATTGACTGGACGCCATTCTTCCACACCTGGGAATTGCGCGGCGTTTATCCGAAAATTCTCCAGCACGAAAAACACGGCGAGGAAGCCACCAAACTGTTTGCCGACGCCCAGAAGCTGCTCGCGGAATTTGTCGCCAATAAATCACTGCAACTGCGGGCCGTGTATGGATTGTTCCCCGCCAACTCTGTCGGTGATGACGTGGAGGTTTATACCAACGGCTCGCGCCAACATCTGCGGACCACGTTCCATTTTCTGCGCCAGCAGATCGAAAAAGGCGACGGCACGCCGAACTGGTGCCTGGCGGATTTTATTGCGCCCAAACTCCAGAACCCGGCCGCCAGAAACCAATCGCCGGCGGATCATATCGGGGCCTTTGCCGTCACCGCCGGCATCGGATTGAAGGAAATTGTCGAAATGTTCAAAGCGAATCATGACGACTACAACGCCATCATGGCCGAGGCCATTGCCGACCGGCTGGCGGAAGCGTTTGCCGAACATCTGCACCAGCGCGTCCGCCGGGAATGGGGCTACGGCAGCTTGGAGCAACTTACGACCGCCGAATTGATCGAAGAGAAATATCGCGGCATCCGTCCCGCCGCCGGTTATCCGGCCTGCCCCGATCACACCGAGAAGGCGATTCTCTGGGATTTGCTGGATGCCGAACAGCACACCGGCATCCGGCTCACGGAAAGTTTCGCCATGTATCCCGGCGCCAGCGTCAGCGGGCTTTACTTCGTGCATCCGGAATCGAAGTATTTCGCCGTGGGCAAACTGGACAAGGATCAACTGACGGATTACGCGAAACGGAAGCATTTCACCGTCGCCGATACGGAAAAATGGCTTGGGCCATGGCTGAATTATAATCCCGCGTAAAGAACGCAGGCTTGTTTTTCCCCCGGCGTGACGTAAATTTCGAGCATGAAACAGGACGTTGTTCCAGTGCAGATCCGGGGCATCCTGCCGGCCAACAGCGGTTGCGCGCTGTTTGTCGGCAACGACGAAAAGGTCTTCGTCATCAACGTCGAACCCCAAATGGGCGCTGTGATCGGCATGTTCCTGAAAGACACCCCCAAGGAACGCCCGCTCACCCACGACCTCGTCAACCGGATTTTCCAGGGATTCGGCATCACGGTCGAACGGGTGGTCATCACCGATCTGAAAAACTCCACCTACTTCGCCCGTCTGATCCTGCAACAACAAAACGAGGTCGCCCGCAAAATTGTGGAACTGGACGCCCGTCCCAGCGACTGCCTGGCCCTCGCCGCCGCGCAGAAAAAACCCATCTTTGTCTCCACCCGCCTGTTTGAACTGGTTGAAGACATGAGCGAAGTGCTCAACAAAATGAACGAGGCGGGCACTGACACGGACTCCGATTAGCATGTCCGCCAAGCATCCCAGCCCGCTGGCGATGATTTGTGGCGACGACGATTTCGCCGTCAAGCAGCGTGCCCGCCAGCTTTTCCAAGAATGGTCCGCCGAACTGGGCGGCATGGATCACGAAACCATCGAGGCCGGCGTCAGCAACAGCGGCGAGGCATTGCGAGTTCTGGGCCGGCTCCGTGAAGCGCTGCAAACCCTTCCCTTCTTCGGCGGTGGCAAGGTCGTCTGGCTGCGCGACTGCAATTTTCTGGGCGAGGAACGCACCGCTTCGTCGGCCGCCGTAACGGAGGCGCTGGCGGGACTGGCCGAAGAACTGAAACACTTTGCCTGGCAAAACGTCCGCCTGCTGATCAGCGCCGGCAAGGTGGACAAGCGAAAGGTCTTCTACAAAACCCTGGACAAACTCGGCACGGTGGAAATCTTTTCCGCGTGGTCGGCCGATGACCGGGACTGGACCGAGCGGGCGGAAACTGCGGCACGCAGCGCCTTCCGACAGCGCGAAAAGGAAATTTCCGAGGAGGCGCTGGCCGAGATCATCAGCCGCGTCGGCCCAAACGCCCGGCAGTTGGAAAGCGAAGTGGAAAAGCTGTGCCTGTTTGCCGGCAACCGGAAACGAATCGAACTGGCCGACGTTGCGACCATTTGTTCCCGCAATAAGACTGCCCGGGCTTTTGCGCTCGGCGATGCCCTGGGAGACCGCAACCTCCCCGCCCTGCTCCGCCGTTTGGACGAGGAGCTGTGGGAAACCAAGTTTGAAAAGGACAAATCCGAGATTGGCCTGCTCTACGGCCTGATCAGCAAGGTGCGGGCCATGTTGTTGCTGAAGGAAATGCTGCGCGAAGGCTGGATCAAGGAAACCCGGGATTACAATTCATTCAAGGCTCAACTCGAACGCGTGCCCGCCGATAAAATACCTGCCGACCGGCGGTTCAATCCGCTGGCATTGAATCCATATGTGCTTTACAAAGCACTGCCACAGACCAGAAAATACTCGTCCGCCGAACTGGTCCAGGCGATGGAAATTTTGCTGCGGTGCAACCAGCGGCTGGTGTCCAGCGGACTGGACGAGGCGCTGGTGCTGCAACAGGCGCTGGTGCAAATAGTAACACCAGCGGCGGCGGTTTAACTCTGGAGAAAGAATCCATGTCCTCTGCAAATTTGTCAG
>JAJXXI010000608.1 GCA_021781185.1 bacterium | reverse complement strand
ACTCGTGGTTCAACCGCTTCCGCAAGCTGCTGGTGCGCTACGAAAAGACCGTCGCCAATTTTCTGGCGTTGCGGCAATGCGCGGCGGCCCTGATTTGCTGGCGTATGTGCTGACTTTAACCTGAAACTCTATTTACGGATAAGCTCTAAAGTTTTGGATGGTTTCGGATTTTGGGATACTATGGGTTGAATTTTCTTGACAGATATGCGCCACACGATTCACGCACCACGAGGTGCGGCGTGAGATAAATACTACGCGCCGGCAAGCTGGGGTCGGTCAGCCGCTCCAACATGGTGCGAAAGGCAGTCACCGCAATATCGCGGCAAGGTTGGTGAACGGTGGTGAGCGGAGGCGACACCAGCGTCGCATACTTGACGTCATCAAAACCCACCACGCGGAAATCCTTGGGTGCCCGGAGGCCGGCGGATTGCAGGGAGCGGAGCAGGGTGGCGGCAGTGAAATCATTGGCGCAGATGAAGGCATCGGCCTGGTTGCCGGCGGTGAGTGCACGGACAAATTTCAAATCACTTGGATCGCCGGTGCGGATCCACCCTGGATTGGGTTCAAGATGGTGCCGGGCGAGCGCTTCGCGAACCCCGGCGATGCGTGCATCCACCGTGGCTGCGGAGAGTGGACGTGCCACAAAGAAAAATCGCTTGCAGCCCAGTTTGATGAGATGTTCGGCCACCATGTAGCCGCTGGTCATGTTGTCGAGCCCCACGAGGTCAAAGTCGCTGCGCCCGGGAAAGTCCAGCATGTCGCGGTCAATGAGCACCACAGGAATACCGGCTTCGCGCAATGATTCCGCCAGCCGACGATTCGCCTGTTCCTGTCCGGGTTCCAGTTCGGCGGGCGCGAAGAAGACGCCGCTGATCTTGCGTTCGATGAACTGGCGGCAGAGTTCCTCGGCGTGGCTGAGGCTGGCATCCATGTCTTCGCGGGGATTGGTGGAACCGCCCCAGAGTAGTCCGTATTCCTGCACCCGGGCGAGGCTGGCGATCTCACCACAGATGATTTGGAAGATTTCTGTGGAAGCCAGTCCAGGCACCAGCAAGCCGAGGGTGCGGGAGCTGTGTTGCCCGGAAGCGGGTGAGGTGTTGCGCACGTAAGTGCCGGAGCCGGCGCGGCGCTCGATCAAGCCTTTCGCTTCCAAATCCCGGAACGCCCGCGCCACGGTGGGACGAGAAACCTTGAACTGCTTGACGAGTTGGACCTCGCTGGGCAGGCGCGACCCTTCGCCATGTTTGCCGCTGGCAATCTCCGTCTCGAGATGCCGGCTGATTTCATGATGTTTGGAGCCATTTTTCATTTGGATGCAGATCTGATATTACTGCCTTGAAATTAGTAATAACAACTATTTTAAAACTTGTCTAGTCTGGGTTTGCTGTGCTTGATTTTTTCGCGATAGACTTCATGTAATGAATCCCGTCTGTATCCTCAGCAGCAATGCATTATCGTCGCGTGCGTTTTACTCGATAAAAAAGGACAAACAGACCATTTTAGTTCCGTCTGGTTCAGTCGTTCGTCCTGGCTGGATCGTAAACGCCAAGCCGCTACGTCGACCAGACTTCATCTACGTTACTCGTCAAGCACGATGTGAGGTAAATTTATTTCTGCCGAACGGCTGGAGGCGTGGCCTGTCACGGGACCCGAGCCGGACTAGATTTTGGCAAAGCCTCCTAAAAGTGATTAAGGGAGGGTTTGCCAAAACCCTGTCCGGTGGTCGCACGTCCTCAATCGCAGGTATGATCCACGAAGCGGCAGATGGAGAGGCGATGCACGGCAGACAACTTGGATTCCTGACTGAGCAGCCACTTTTTGACGCGGTCGCTGGTGAGGATGGCGGGATCGGGCAAATTGTTCTCGATGCCGGTCCAGTGCAGATAGCAACGGGCGAAGGCCAGTTGCCGTGCCAGCCGGTGGCGGTGACTACAGCGTTCGCAGAGGGTGTGGACGCCGGCGGGGTCAGCCAGATGCAGTTTGCGGACGGCGGGTTTGACGGTGTCCCAGAACCAATGATAGAAGCCGACGGATTCGACGGCGACCTGAACACCCGGGCCGCAGCCAATAAAGTAAGAGGCGATTTGATTCCGTCACTTGGTGGGGATGAGCTTGCGTTCGATGACGGTGCCCGCCGAATCGAGCGCAGTGGCAATATGCGCAGCTTTATGCAGATCTACTACTCCAATGGTTTTCGTGGTGGTATTCATAGTGGTTCTAGCAAACGGGGGATTCGTTCCAAGTGCAAGAGCAACATAGGATTCACCTTGATCGAACTGCTGGTGGTCATCGCCATCATCGCCATTCTGGCGGCGATGTTATTGCCAGCATTGTCATTGGCAAAAAACCGGGCAGTCAAGATCGCCTGTTTGAATAATCTGAAACAGATCACATTGTTCGGGCAGATTTACACGGATGACAACCACGACACGTTTCCAATCGCGTTGGTGGCGAATACGACTTACGACAAACTGCACAATTGGTGGGGCACCGAGCTTTCCGGTGGCAACACGAATACTTACCGATCCTTCCATGATCCGGCAGTCAATCGTCCGTTAACCGAAAACGGGGTGACGTGGTCATGGGCTTTCAATTTCGATTTGGTGGGTTACGGGTATAATTCGTATTTTCTTGATTGCTCGCCCAATAATCCCGGCTCGGAAACATTTTCCATCGGCTCGTTCACTTACAGCAATGTTCGCGGCTTCAAGCGTTCCAACATCAAACGGCCGACTGATTGCCTGGTGTTCGGAGACAAGCAACCCAAGCCTGATTTAACCGCCAGCGGCAGTTTGTGGTGGGACAAGGCCAGCATGCAGCCCAATACCACAGGCGACCATGAAGGCATAGACACGATTCGTCACAACGGAGATAAATTTCCCGGCTCCGGAAACGTCGGCTTTGCTGACGGCCATGCCGAATCAAAAAAAGAAGCCGACATTAATCCGCCCATTGATCCGTCGAAGGGTGGAAGTTCCAAATGCCTGATCAATTCCCGCTATTGGGATCCGCTCCAGCGGGCGGGCGACCGATGATTTGATTGCGCCTAATAAACTAAAAATGCCCAGATAAAATCGTTATGAAACAAATGACAAACGCCGAAAAATTCAACTCTGCGGGGCGGTTGCTTCGCCGTCTGCTTAAAGATGGTGTTACTGGTCGTGCTGCGTGCAGCGCGGACCCTTCGTCAAAAACCTGGTCGGCCGGTCTTTCCACGGTATTTTCAACCGCCTTGGCCTGTGCCGTGGTGTTGGCACCGTCAGCGGCGCGTGCCTCGTTGCTGGCGTATGAGGGATTCAATTATTCCGGCGGCAGCAGCTTGACCGGCAAAAGCGGCGGCTTCGGCTGGAACGGCGCATGGCAGCAGCAGGTCAATGGCGACTCCACCGTGCCATCCGGTGGCAGCCTTTCCGCCGGCAGTGCGCCGACGGGTTACAATTCGTTGTCGGTCGGGAATAGTGCGTTTACTCCCAATCAAACCCGCGAGGGGCGGTTTCTGGATACTTCAGCCGGCGGCGCGTTCGGGGTGAACGGATATATTGATGGTAATGGCAACATTGGAGCTGCGGGGAAAACCATTTACATCAGTTTCATGCAGCAGGCGAGTGTCCTCAATAACTATTATGAGTTTGAACTGCATCGCGGCAATCTGAACGATCCTGGTCGGATGAGCGGCATTGGCAACGATACCGGGGACAACAATGTGCATCTCCGTTATGAAACGCCAGCCGGGGGCAGTTCGACGTTTTACACGGTGGGGCCGGGCAACACAGGGGTGAATTTCTATGTGGTGCGCATTGATTATACGGCGAGCGGCGACACGGTGACGGTTTACCAGAATCCCACTTCGGCCACCGAGGCGGGGGCGACGCCGCAGTTGGTGCAATCGGGTCTGGCCGACATGTCGTTCAACGGCATTTCCTTCGCCGCATTTAACGGCGGATCCACCGTAGCGCACGATGAGGTTCGCATCGGGACAACCTGGGTGGATGTGACGAGTCCGGGTGCCACCAGCACGGGGCTTTGGAATGGCGGTGGCGCGAACAACAACTGGAGCACCGGTGCCAACTGGGACAATGGCGTGGTGCCGATTTTTGCGAGCAGTCTGACATTCGCGGGCAACGCTGGCCTGAATAATACCAACGATTTGACGGGAGTATCCGCCAACAACATTACTTTCGATTCGGCTGCCGGGGCATTCACATTGAACGGCAACAGCCTTGGGCTCAATGGAAATCTTGGATTCAACGCCAACCCTGCCTCGCCGATCACGCAGATCATTAATCTGGCGCTGGCGGCTTCACAAGACATTACGATTGACACGCCGACTAATGGCAATCTTACATTGGATGGGAATGTCACCTCGGGGAATAATATTTTTAAAATTGATGCCGGAACATTGACCTTGTCCGGAACCAATGCGATTCAGAATATTGATTTCAATGGCGGCACCAACATCATTTCCGGCAGCACTACGATTAATGGGACGGGTGCTGGTTACAGCCGTTTTTATGTGGCCGATGGTGATTCGGTTAACAACTGCACCAGCACGCTGATCATTCAACCCGGGGCGGAACTGGCCGTTACCGGATCATTTTATGATGCAGCCGTGATTGGTCGCGACAGCGGCACCGGCACAGTGATTCAGAATGGCGGCACGTTTACCTATGCGGCTGGCAGTCACCTTTTTCTGGTTGGCGCATCGGGCACTTCTATCGCCACGCGGGCGGAATACCATATGAATGGCGGCGTGTTTGACATGAGCACTTATAAATTAGGTGTTGGCCTGGGCGTTAATGGCTATGCGATCACCGGGGCGGTATATCAGGTGGGGGGCGTCATCACAAATGTTGGCAACCTGGACCTCGGCACGCTCACTTCGGATGGTTACGGCGAATATGACCTCACAGGCGGCAGCATCTACATTGGCAGCGGCGGCATTACCACTTACAACAATAATTACGGCATCAACCTGGGCGGCGGAACTGTGGGAGCGGAAGCAAACTGGACTTCGTCGTTGAACATGACCCTGACGGGCAACAATGGTCCGGTTACTTTCAATCCGGCGGGCAGCAACATTACATTGTCAGGTGTTCTTTCAGGTTCCGGTGGTTTGACGGTGGATGGCAGCGGTGTTTTGGAATTGTCCGGTGCCAACAAATATACCGGTGACACAACTGTCAATGCGGGCAGCACCTTGCAATTGGACGTGACGGGCAGTAGCACTGGAGCTTTTCGTCTGGTTGAGGGCGGGCTTCTGTATTTGAATTTCAGTGGCAACTACGCGGTGGGTAGTCTCTACACCAATGGTGTTGCGCTTCCAGTAGGGATCTACAATGCGGGCAATCTTCCCGGCTTTATCACCGGCTCAGGAAACTTGCAAGTTGCCAGCGGCATCAGCACCGGCCTGTGGACTGGGGGTGGCGCGGATAACAATTGGAGCACGGCAGGTAACTGGGATAACAATGCGGTGCCGGTTTTTCCGCATGCCCTCACTTTTGCAGGCAACACGCAACTCAATAACAACAATGACTTGAGCGGCATCACAATCAGCAGCCTGACGTTTGATTCGAGCGCCGGGGCTTTCACGTTGGGCGGCAACGACGTTGCCCTGAGCGGCGGCATTGGTTTTAATGCGAATCCGGCTGCCCCGGTAACCCAGACGATAAATCTCAACATGACCTGGAATGCTGACAAAACAATTGATACGCCCACTAATGGAAATCTTACCCTTGGCGGCAATATTTCGGCCTCGGCCAACACATTGACCAAGATAGACGCTGGAACGCTGACTTTGGGGGGTGTTAACTCGTTTGCCGGGTATATTATCAACAACGGAACCAATGTGATCACGGGTAACACCACGGTCAACGGAGCCGGCAGCAGCGTCTTTTATTTGGGTAACGCGAACACCGGTTACAATGGCACGCTCGTCATCCAGCCCGGGGCCATACTCAACGTCGCCGGCAACTTTGGTGACGCGCTTGTGATCGGCCGTGATGGCGGGAGCGGAAGGATCATCCAGAATGGCGGCACGTTCACCTACGCTGGAAACCAATCGTATCTGCTTGTCGGTGCCACGAGCCATTCTGGAACGCAGGCAGAATATGACATGAACGGCGGTATATTGGACATGAATGGCAATACCCTTGGGGTAGCCCTTGGCGATTTCGGGGTGGTTTATACCGCAGTATTAAATCAGAGCGGTGGTGCCATTAATAATGTCTTCAAGCTCGATCTCGGCGCGTTGAGGGCGAACGGCATTGGCGTTTATAATCTTAGCGGTGGGATCATCAACATTGATCTTGGCGGTATTACTTCAGACAGCGGCAGTTATCAGGTCAATTTGGGCGGCGGAACGGTCAGTGCCATCTTTGACTGGTCGTCGTCGCTGAACATGAATCTGACGAATGTGAACGGCTCGGTCACATTTGACCCGAACGGCAGCACCATCACTTTGTCCGGCACCTTGTCCGGCAACGGCGGCTTGATTGTGACCAATCCCGGAGCAGGCGGCACGCTGGTGATCGCCGGGGCAAACACCTATACGAACGATACAGTTGTCAGTGCCGGTGCCACTCTGCAATACAATGTGAGTGGCGTCAGTGACAGCCCACTTCGCGTTGTGGACACCGCGATGCTGAACTTGAACTACAGCGGCACGCGCCGGGTGCCGGCCTTTTACACCAATGGAGTGGCTCTGCCGTATGGCACTTACAACAGCGGGAATTTGCCCGGATTTATCACTGGCTCCGGCGATTTGCTCGTTT
>JAJXXI010000730.1 GCA_021781185.1 bacterium | reverse complement strand
GCCCATGCCGCAAGCTATTTGAAACTGCCCGGCTGAATTGTCGAGCAGAACTTTCAGATATTTTCAGCGCCAGAGCGGAGGCGATTTGCCGTCAAGGCAGTGACGGTTCAAATGCAAATGTCCAAGGAGGATAATCATTCATGAGGCCTGCGCCGACGCGGAAGGCGCAGTCCGTATTGACTCACGGCTAAATGTTACCGGAGGCTGGAGTCATTTGAGCTTCGTTGCCTCACGATTCAGGTTACCCAGGGCAGTGAAGAATTTCTTGAGCTTGAGCTCAACATTTTTCTTCAACTCGAACGGGTCGAGTTTCACGTGGGCGGCGCGTAGTGTCACCTTGTTGGCTTCAGGAATGTCCGCACTTTCCAGCAGTCGTTGATAGGGCGTCTTGGGGGTCGGCTCATACACCCGTTTGGTTCGCCCCGCTTGCTTCTCCCGCTTCAAGAGCTTGAACGTCGGCTTGAAGTGGTTGGTGAACTGACTCCATTCCTGGGAATACAACGCGTTCATCAACGCCACCAGTTCGGGATGCTCGAACCGATCATGCCCGAACAACTGCCGCACATGCGTCCAGTTCTTCTGCTCGCAGTGCGCGTTGTCGTTCTTGCGATACGCACGACTGCGCGTCCAGGGCATCTTCACATCACGCTTGGTCAGATGTTTGTGCAACGCCCAGTTGAGGAACTCTCCGCCGTTGTCCGTGTGGCAGTCCTTCATCGCATACGGCACTACTTTTTCCAGTGCCTTCAACTCCACCAACACCGCCTCGGCACTCTTGTTCCAGACCGCGCGGTGCTCCGTCCAACCGCTGTAAAGCTCGGTGAACGTGAGGGAATTGACATAATCCCCCTCGGTCGTGTCATCGCAATGCGCCACCGTGTCCGCTTCGACTGAGCCGGGACGGGTGGTGTCCGGCGGCCCGCCACGCGTGGGCACTTCGTGCCGCAGGATCGTCCCTGGACGCGTGGTGCAGAGTCCCTGCTTGGGATGCTTCACGCGGGAAGAACTCAGCAGGCGATCGATCTGCGCAGGACTGATCTCAAGAAGTTTTTCCTTAAAAGCTTCCCCCAGCGGCGCCCCGCGCCGCTCGTAATGTTCCAACCACTCCGGCAACGCCGCCTTGAGCAGCTTGCTGCACAACTGATCGCTCCCCAACCAGACAGCTTTAAGCACCGGCAACACTTCCGCCGGATCGTAGATGACTTTTGGCCCGCTCCGTTTGGGCGGGGTCGTGCGCAGCGGCTGGTTCAACAACCGCAACGCCGATTTGGGATGATACCCGCACGTCGCGCAAAACTCAGACAAGATGCGTGACTTGTGCGGCCGACCGGCACGTTGATAGCGTCCGTGAATGCGAGCCAATAGCTCGCGTTTGGATCTTAAACTCATGTTCGTGGTTCGGGTAACCATGAATATGAGTCAACGTTCCAGCAGACTCCTCGTCCACCTCCCAGCCCCAGTAACATTTAATATGAGTCAACTCGGATGCGGGAATTGCCCAAAGATAGTTATTGCTTTTCCCCCGGAAAACGGCAGTCTTGAGCTGTCTGTAAGATAGCTAGTCTCTTTCAAGGCATGGTGAATCTTCAAGTGAACTCTGTTTCAGTGATGATTTTAGACCCGGCGTTCGGGAACAGTCTGTGGAAAGTAACGGTTAGTCAGACAGTAAACATCAATGAGCAACAAATTATTCGTAGGAAATCTTTCCTTCAATACCACGGAAAACGATTTGAACGACGCTTTTGCGGCGCACGGCACCGTCACGGAAACCAACCTGATGATGGATCGCATGACCAACCGCCCCCGCGGTTTTGCGTTCGTCACCATGAGCACGGCGGAAGAAGCCCAGAAAGCAATTGCCGCCCTCAACGGCGCGCAATTGGACGGACGCGCCCTCACGGTCAATGTCGCCAAGCCGCGCGAAGAGCGTCCGGCAGGTGGCGGTGGCGGTCGCCGTGAATACGGCGGCGGCGGCGGCCGTGGTCGCTACTAATTCATAATTCGTTTTCAAGGCGGGGTTCGGGTGAACCGGACTCCGCCTTTTCATTTTTATATTTTCCTGCCAATCTGGCGTTCATGAGACAACAAGAACAAACTAAAGAAGAACATATCGAAGTCGAAGGCCGCGTCACCACCGTGCTTCCCGGCACGATGTTCCGCGTCGAGCTCGACAACAAGCATGTCGTGCTCGCCACCGTTTGCGGCAAGATGCGCAAACGCTGGGTGCGCCTGACCATCGGCGACCGCGTGAAAATGGAGATGTCGCCCTACGATTTGAACAAGGCGCGCATCACCTGGCGGCTTCGCTGATCTGTCCCCGCAGTTTTTCCCTGTGAACTGCCACTTGCGCAATCTTGCGCCTGCGTCTAAACAGAGGCATGGAACAAAAGTCCGGCCAGCCCGTTTCTTCCCCGATTGATCCCCGAGTCCGCATCGGCCATGTCCATCTCAAGGTTGCCGATCTCGAACGCGCGCTGGAATTTTACTGCGGCGTGCTCGGTTTTGAATTGCAGCAACGCTTCGGTTCACAGGCCGCCTTCATTTCCGCCGGCGGCTATCATCATCATATCGGCTTGAACACTTGGGAAAGCGCGGGCGGTTCGCCGCCACCACCGCGCAGCACGGGACTTTACCATCTCGCGATTTTATATCCGACCCGCGCCACGCTGGCGGACGCGTTGCGCCGCGTGCTCGCAACGGGCGTGGAACTCGATGGCGCCGCCGACCACGGCGTGAGCGAAGCGCTCTACCTACGCGACCCGGATGGTAACGGCGTGGAACTTTACCGCGACCGACCCGAACCCGAATGGCCACGCATGCCCGACGGCGAACTGGCGATGTTCACACGACAACTGGATTTGGGCGCGTTGTTGAAAAGTTAATGTTGCGCAACGCGAATTAAAAACCTCGCTGGACAGGCGATTCAGCTACGAATAAAGTCAAAGCCAGATTAAAATGAGTGTTTCCAATCTCTCAAAGGAATTTTTCAAGCTCATTGATGAAAGGATTGGGCCATTCGACCGGCCATTTCAATTTCGCCCATTTCCTTTCGACGCTGGTGGCTCCCTTAATTTTCTGACGGTTGGGGCCAAGAGCGGCGAGCCATTTACAACTTACATTTCCTGGGATCTTTTCGGTCATGAAAAACAGAAGCATGGCAAGCTTGGCCGCTACGAATTGCTCGCCGTTTGTGACGATGAAAACTGGTGTATAGACGTGTTGACGCAGATTGGCAGGCAAGGTTTGGATGCAGTCATTGAATCCGGGGACACGTTTGACATCGGGCCATTAGTGAAGCCTGATGCGGCACTTCAAGGAGTTATTTTCGAGGACGCCTTCCAAACCAAATTGCGCTGCTGGGTTCTGAGCAAACCTTGCGGATTATTGCGCTGCATCGGCGTCACGCGGCCAGAATTGAATTTTTCCAGAAAACATGGTGTGCCAGCCTTGATTGAACGATTGAAACTCGCCAACATCTATCCGAAGACAATGGTTCAACGACAGGGCTCAGTTGACCTTGCTGCGTAAACTTTCTCTCACTCAAACTGAAACCCCTGCTGGCGGAGCCGCTGTAGTTTATACAGCAGCGCGCGGCGGCTGATGCCCAGCGCCTTCGCGGTTTCCGTGCGGTTGGACTTGTGCTGCTGCAACGCCGCCAGAATCGCGTGCCGCTCGATCTCATCCATCGTCTGCGTATCCGGCGTGGCCGCCGGCGCGGCCGACTTCGCCGCCTCGCGCAGCTTGGCCGGCAGATGGTCGGGCAGAATGAGTTCGCTTTGCGAGAGCAGCACGGCGCGTTCGATGGCGTTGCGCAGTTCGCGCACGTTGCCGGGCCAGGCATAATTTCTGAGGCAGCCGGCGGTGGCCTCGGCAAAACGCGCGCGGTTGCGGGCGAATCCGGAGACGAACAAATTCGCCAGCGGCAAAATGTCCTCGCGCCGGTCGCGCAACGGCGGCAGGTTCAGTTCCACGACGTTCAGCCGGTAATACAAATCCTCGCGAAAACGCCCGGCCTTCACCTCGGCTTCGAGGTCGCGATTGCTCGCGGCGAGGATGCGCGCGTTGGTGTGGATTTCGCGGTTGGAGCCGACGCGTTGAAATTTTCCATCCTGCATCACGCGCAGCAGCTTCGCCTGCAACGGCGGGGACATCTCGGCGATTTCATCCAGAAAGATCGTGCCGCCATCCGCCTCTTCAAAGCGTCCGATGCGCAGGGCGCTCGCGCCGGTGAATGCTCCCTTTTCGTGGCCGAACAATTCGCTTTCCAACAAAGTTTCGGGAATCGCGGCGCAGTTCACCTTGATGATCTTGCCGGTTGCCCGTGCGCTCCAGGCGTGGATGGTGTCGGCGACCACTTCCTTGCCGGTGCCGCTTTCGCCGGTGATGAACACGCGCGCTTCCGAAGGCGCGATGAGCGCGACCTGTTGGAACAACGCCACCGTCAGCGGACTCTTGGCGATGACGTCCGGCGGCAAAGTTTTTTCGGCGCCAAGATTCAACGGCGCAGCGGGTGCGCCCCCCGTGTTCTGCCGGACGGTGGCGAGCAGTTCATCCAAATCAATCGGTTTGGCGAGATAGTTCAGTGCGCCGTCGCGCATGGCGACCACGGCTTCGCGGATGTCGGCGTAGGCCGTGACGAGCAGCACGGGCAGCGTGGGAAAATCCTGGCGCACGCGGCGGAGCGTTTCGAGGCCGGAAAGACCGGGCATCCGCACGTCGGAAATCATCATGGAAAATTTCCCGGCGGGCAGAAGCTGGAGCGCGCGTTCGCCGGAATCGGCGAGGACGGTTTCAAAGCCCTGGCCGCGCAGGAAGGAATCCAGCAGGCTGCGCTGCCCGGGATCGTCGTCCACGATGAGAAGGCGCGGCGTTTCGTTTGGCACGCAGCGAGGCTAAACAAATTGGCCGCCGGCCAAAAGATTTTTCAGAATCTCAATGGCCGCCATCGCCGCTGCTCTTTGGCGCGTGCGGATGGTGGGTTTCTTTCACCTGCACGCGGCTGGCGAGCCAGAGCGCGACGAAGCTCATCCCCACGGCGAGCCAGCCAAGTTTATCGTAGCCCACAAGCTGGCCGGACGGCGCGCGGGTCACCAGCCAGCCGCCGAGGCTGGAGGTCACGCCCGAGGTCAGGTCGCGCGTGCAACTGGTAAGACTCATGAACGTGCCCCGGCGTTTTGACGGCACGGCCAAAGACAGGATCGCCTGACCGGGAATGAAACGTCCGCTGCCGAATGTGAAAAACATTCCCGCCGAAACCAGCACGGCCCAAACCGGCAGCGGGCCGGAATGGGAAATCCAGAGCGTCACCATTGCCGCAATGACGACGAGAATGGCAAAAACTTTCAGGCGTCCGTAACGATCCGCCAGCCGTCCGCACAGCGGTGCCGTCAGGGCGGAACAGATGCCGCCAACCATGTAGATGAGAAAGAGCCGGTTTTCCGGCAGGCCGACGTTCGACACGAGATACGGGGCCAGCAACGGAATGATGGCGAAATGGCCCATCACCACCGCCGAGAAAAATATCAGCGCGCGTCCGGCATTGGGATCGCGGAGCAATTGGAAGAATTCCGTAAAGTGATGCAGTGGCGTGTCGTTGTCGTTCAAGTGCGCCCGCACGGGCGGCAAGGTGGCATGGATCAGGCACCACACGATGACGCCGATGCCGGCGACGAGGAAGAACGGCATCTCCCAGCGAAATTTCTGCGCGAGATACAACCCGAATGGCACGCCCAGCGCCGCCGCCGTGGCAAAGGCGCCCATGATGATGCCCATGCCCGCCGCGCGGCGTTGCGGCGGCACGATGTCGCCGACGATGGCCATGAGCGTCGCGCCGGAAACGCCGCCGAACGCGCCACAGATGATGCGGGCGATCAGCAGCGTTTCAAAATTTTTCGAGAGCGCACAGGCGAGCGTGCCGAGACAGAAGCCGGCATAGACGAAGAGGAGAATTTTCCGGCGATCGAACCGGTCCATGAACGGCGCGGTCAGCAGGCCGATAGTTCCCGCGCTGATGGTATAGGCCGCAACGATCTGGCTGAATTTGCCCGGCCCGATGGCGAATTCGCGCATGAGCTGTTCGCCCAGCGGCATCATCACCATGAAGTCGAGGATGTGCGTGAACTGCACCGCCGCCAGCAACAGCAGCAAGGTGCGTTCGGAATAACGGGACGTCAGCACGAACGATGAGGCTGATGATGACGCGGCTGGATCGAGGACTTACCTCAATCAAGGTTTCTGCGCATCCTTGATTTTGGCCAGCAGATCGTCGCGCTCCGAAGTGTCCGCCGTGCCGCAATGGCTGCCAACGTGGGCTTCGTGATTATGCTCGGCTTCTTCCTTCCGGGAGAACGCGGCTTGGGCGCCGTTCATCGCGGCGCGGGGAGAGTTAAGCACGGCCTTGGCTTCCGCCAGATGACCCTTGCCGATGGTAACGCCGTTGAACGCGGTTTTGACGAGTTCGGGCGATGACGGATACGGCTTGGGCTTGCTGCCGAAGTTGTAGGCGAAGTTTTTCCAGTTGTCGCCGGACTGGTAATTCGTGCCGAGCGCGCCGCTGGGATCGTAGCCGCAATGCACCATGCAGTTTTCGCAGCGCGGGTCGCGGGCGACACCGTCCACGACGCCGTATTTTTCCCAGTTCACCTTCGAGAGCATTTCCTGATAACCGTCGTAATGGCCATCGGTCATCAGGTAGCACGGGGCTTTCCAGCCCTTGACGTTGTAGGTCGGGATGGCCCAGGCGGTGCAGGTCAACTCGCGTTTGCCGGCGAGGAATTCCTGA
>JAJXXI010000320.1 GCA_021781185.1 bacterium | reverse complement strand
GTTTCCGTCTGCCTTTCCAAGGGCGCGATGGCGATGTCCAAGAAAAAAGTCATCGTCAAAAAATTGAATTCCATCCAGAACTTCGGCGCGATGGACGTGCTCTGCACCGACAAGACGGGCACGCTGACGATTGACCACGTCATCCTGGAAATCCACTGCGACGTGTTCAAAAACGAGAGCGAAGCCGTGCTGCGCGACGCGTATTTGCTGAGCCATTTTCAGACCGGACTGAAAAACGTTCTCGACCGCGCCGTGCTGAAATACAAGGAGCTGCACCGCGAACTGGGCATTGACAAATACCGGATGGTGGACGAAATCCCGTTCGACTTTTCGCGGCGCATGATGTCCGTGGCCGTCGAGAATCCCGATGGCACGCGCCAGTTGCTCACCAAGGGCGCGCCCGAAGCGGTGTTCGCCAAATGCACGCATTTCGAGAACGACGGCGAAATCCTGCCGATGGAGCCCATCCTCGTCGGCAACCTGATCGAACAGGTGAATTCGCTGAGCGAAGACGGCTTCCGCGTGCTGGCCGTGGCGACGAAAACGCTCGGCGCACAGACCACGTTCACCAAGGCTGATGAAAGCGGCCTGGTGCTGACCGGCTACCTCGCCTTCCTTGATCCGCCGAAGGATTCCGCCGCCAAGGCCATCACGGCGCTGCGGCAGAACGGCGTCACCGTGAAGGTGCTCACCGGCGACAATGATCTGGTCACGCGCAAGGTCTGCACCGAAGTCGGCATTCACGCGGAGAAGATTCTGCTCGGCAGCCAGGTGGAAAATTTGACCGACGAACAGCTTGGCAAAGAAGTGGAGACCGTTGATGTCTTCGCGCGCCTTTCACCGGCGCACAAAAAGCGCGTCGTGCAGGCATTGCAACGCAACAAGCATGTCGTCGGCTTCATGGGCGACGGCATCAACGACGCGCCGGCCTTGCGCGCCGCCGACGTGGGCATTTCCGTGGACACCGCCGTGGACATCGCCAAGGAGTCCGCCGATATGATTTTGCTGGAGAAAGATCTCATGGTGCTGGAGGAAGGCGTGCTGGAAGGCCGCAAGGTTTTCGTGAACATTTTGAAATACATCCGCATGGGCGCGAGTTCGAACTTCGGCAACATGTTCAGCGTGCTCGGCGCCAGCGCCTGGCTGAAATTCCTGCCGATGCAGCCGATCCAAGTGCTGACGAACAACCTGCTCTACGATTTCTCGCAGGTGCCGATTCCCACCGACAACGTCGGTTCGGCCATCATTTCCAAGCCGCGCCCGTGGGCGATGGGCGAGATCGCCAAGTTCATTCTGTTCATTGGGCCGATCAGCTCCATTTTCGATTACACGACCTATGGCCTGATGTGTTTTTACTTCAAGTGCAGCAACCTCGGCCTGGTGCCGCCGACGGCGGACCTCGCCGTGCGATTCGCGCATCCCGCAGATTCCGACCACACCTACGCCGCCGCGCTGTTCAGCACCGGCTGGTTCGTGGAATCGCTCATGACACAGACGCTGATCGTCCACGTCATTCGCACGAACCAGATCCCGTTCATCCAATCGCGAGCGAGCTGGCAACTGACCATGACCACGCTGGCCATCATGGGCATTGGCGCGCTGCTGCCCTTCACGCCGCTGGCGCAGTATCTGGGCTTCGTGCCGCTGCCGTGGCAATTCTGGCCGCTGCTCGCGCTGACGCTCATCTGCTATGTCGGGCTGACGCAGGTCATCAAGTCTTGGATGGTGCGCAAGCGCTTGATCTGAACTGAAGTCGCCGGTAAAAACGAAACGCCGTTCCGTGCAAATGGAACGGTGTTTTTCATGAGAACCGGCTTGAGCGGTTTCAAAACAAGTGCCGCCAACAGATGGATTTTATTCTGTCGCGCTGCCTCGCGCCATGCCCGGACTTGGCCCGGTCTCCGGCTGCTCCGCCCCGGCCGGCGCGACGCCGGCGCAATTTTCCCGACCGGGTCAGTTCTTTTCCGCTTCGAGCGCCAATTTTTTCTTTTCCAAAGAGTCTTTTAATTGTGGCAACAAGGATTCCATCCGGTCAAAGAAATTGGTGGGATAACTGCCATCGGCTGACAACAGCGGCAGGATTTGCAGGCCCGCCTTCTTGACCCAGAAAGCTTCGGGGGTTTCGTCGTCGCGCAGGCCGTTGCCGATGCTGGTATAAAAAACGGCCAGATAGTTTTTCAAGGCCTCCTGCTGGAGCGTCTTGCGATCGGCCGGGGGGGCGGTTTCGGCCATTTTCTCCAGCACGCGGCCCAGGCCGACCTGGGCGCGACAACGCAGGCCCACGCCGGCGCAGGGCGAATTCACGACCTGCGCATAAGCGTTGGTCGCGGCGTCCAGCGCGCCGAGTTGCAGGTCGCAATCGCCCAGTTCGCTGCCAGCCAGCGCGCCGAGTTCGTTGGTTGGATTGGCTTGGATGAGCTGCGTAAAGACATTCGTGGCCAGCTCGAAGTTGGCGTTGGGGTGGTTCGTGTCCGGGGAATCCATCCGCATCAGCACGCCGCCGTAGGCGAAGAGCGCCTGGGTGGCCAGCGGTGACGGGCAATTCGTATCCGCCACGAGCCGGGTGAGATAATTCGCCGCGTCCTGAAATCCCAGCCGGCCGGCCGCCGACCGGCCGGCCATCAATTGGGCGGAATAGAACAGGTTGGTGGCATCTTTCCAGACCTGGTTGGTGTTCTGGAAAATGTATTCATAATTTTTCTCGGCCTCCGAGAAATTGGTGCCGCCCAGCCGGAAATAATGATCCGCCACCCACCACTGCGCCAGCGGGGCCAGGCGGCTGGCCGGATATTGCGTCACGAATCCGGCAAATCGCGCCAAGGCGTTGGTTTCGTTGCCGGCCTGAAATTCCGACCAGGCCAGCGAGTATTCCACCTGTGAACGGAGACGGAGATTGTTTGTGGGGAAATTTTTCAACCAGCCCTCGTAACCGGTGATGGCCTCCGGCCAGTTCCGTGCCGATTCATAAGCCCGCGCCGCCTCGAAGTCCACCTCCGGCCGCAGCGGCGAATCCGGAAAACGCCGGGCAAATTCGCGCAGCACGCGCAGGGCATTGGTGGGGGAATCATATTCGGAGAGTCCGTCGCCGAGCAGCAGCATGGCGTCGTCATCCAGGTCGCTCTCGGGAAACTGCTCCAGCAACTGCCGCATTGCCCGCTCCGCGCCGGCGGCATCCCGCAATTCCGAGCTGGTGCGGACCAGTTGATACAGCGCGCGGGCACCCAGCGATTTCATCACGACCGGCAAGCCGCCGAACGCGTCAAGCACGGCTTGATAGTTCGTCCGGGCGCCGGCGAAATGGTTCAGCGCGAACAGCGCATCCCCCATCTTGAATTTGGCCACCGCCAGATCCGGCGAAAAGGGTAGCCGGTCCGCCGCCGCGCTGAAATCCGCCAGGCTGTTGCTGAGTGCTTGGGCTGCGGTTTGAACATCGCCCGAGCCCTTGGCCATGCCGGCCGCGAGCCAGAAGCACCAGCCGCGGTCCAGATACGCCTTGCCGGCGAGATCGGTCATCGCGGTGTTGGTGCGCAGCAACTGGTCAAAATCACCCTGCGCTGCGGCGAGATAATTGGTCGCCACCGGTTGCGCGAGGTATTGTTTGAAGCTCAATTCGCCCAGTGTAAGCAGGGCCAGGCCGGCCGAGGGGGCGTCGGGAAACCGTTTGAGAAACGCGGCCAGTGCCGTCTGGGCATCGGTGAATTTATGCTGGGCCGTGGCATCGGCCGCCAGTTTCAAGATGGCCTCGCGCTGCCGGACCTCGGGCGTGCCCGGCGCGAGATTTTCCTGCCAGTTCGTTGCGGCCTCCGCCCAGCGGCCCATCCGCTCCAGCACGATGCCGCGCAGGGCCACACTGTCCGCGAACTGGTCCGGGGCCGTGTCCTTTTGCTGACGCGCGATGGCCAGCAGGTTGGTGGTGACGGCCAGCGCTCCGGCCAGGTTGCCCGCGCCCAGATCCACGCGGCATTTCAAATCCGTCCGCCGCCAGTCCAGCGCCGGCGGCAGCCGTTGTGGATTGACTCGTTTTAACGTCGCGTCGGCACCGGCAAAATTGTCCTGCGCCAGTTGCGCCTGCGCGAGCAAAAGCCATCCGCGCGCGACCAGTTCATTGCCGTCATCCTGCGCCGCCTGCAGCGCAAAGACACCGTTCGGGCGGCCCAGCCATTGCTCGACCCCCGGCCAGTTTTCCAGCCGGGCCAGCGCGGTGCCGGCCTCGACCACAGAAGTCAGGACCAACGGGGACTGCGGAAACCGGGCGGCGAGATTGGTGAACGTTTCCGCCGACTGCTCAAAATCCCCCCGGGCAAACTGCGCCTCGCCGCGCCAGTAGGCATATTGATCAGCCAAGCTGCCCTGAGCGGCAGGCGGCACGGACAACGTGGTCATCGCCGCGGCATATTTGCCCTGCTGGAATTGCGCCTGGGCCTTGAGCAGCAACGCCTCGGGAAGGTGATGCGAGTGTGCATAATTCCCGACAAACTGGCCCAGCTCCGTCTCCGCCTGACTGTAGATGCCGTCGTGAAAAGCGGCCACGGCAGCCGCATAAGCCCGTTCTTCGCGGGAAGATGCGGCAAACACTGGTCCGCCACCCAGCACGAGCACGAGCAAAACCATGAGCCATCGCCATGAACAAGCCATGTGCCAGCCTAAATCAAGCGGGGCGGGGAAAAAAGCGGGAAATAAGCGTTCACAATGTGATGGGTGTGAGCACCGCGCGCATCCTGCGCAAGCACAAGCAGACCACAGCCTGACCGCTGGTGGGTAACGCCCAAAATCATAACAGGCCGGCAGGTTGCCGGCCTGTTTTTCTTCACTTTTGCAGCAGGAACAGGTTCAGCCGACGCGGGTCGGCGACTCGCAGTCAGTTCGAGAATCCTTGTTGGCTGGATGAACCGGATGCGGGTGTTGCCATTATCTGGCCGCGCTGAACCGAGTAGCGTTCCGTCTCCAAACAGTATTTGCACGGTTCAGAAAACGACCCAGTCAGTTTTAACCGATAGTATTCATGAAAAAACTTTCGAGACCGTTTTCAAGATGGCGGCGTGCAGCCTGCTGTCCGTGGCAATTCCAGCACTGGCGCAAGGCGTGGCCTATACGATCACCACCAGCACCGTCGAGCCGGTCCAGATGGCGTGGTGGTGGCGGATGTCAACGGCGAACTCGTGATTAGCAGGGGGGACCGCAACAACGGAGGCAAGCGTGAGAAGAAACATGGCTTTCATTTGGATTCTTTCAATTTTTGAACTTTGGTTATTAACCCTGGAAGGAAGCGAGGCGATGCACTCCGCTCCGCCATGAGGTGCAACCCTTCCGCCACTTCTGGCAATCTGCACAAGAACACGATGCCGCTACGGCCTTATTTCGAAGCATCCCGGGGCAAACGAAGCATCCGCACCGGTGCCGGTTTCGGCGCGGTGATTTAGGGCAACGGATGAGAAGGTGGCGGATTTGTCTTGTTCACATAATGGCGCAGGAGCGTGCCGCTGCCTGGCTTTCAACAGCCGCTCGATTTCACAAATCGCGGTCCGCGTCTGTTCCACCAGTGCGGACAGCATTTGAGCATCCTCCGCGGCATCGGTGATTTCCGGCAGGTGCGCGGTGCCGTCTGACTGTTTTTCATCGCGCCATTCAGGTTTCTCGCCGCAGTTTGCAACTCAGCCATTCCAATCATGGATGGAAGGCGGTCCTTGTTTCCGGCGGAACATCTGCAGGGCGGTCCGTCCAAACGGCAACAGCAGCAGCACCCCGGCAATGAATGAAATGGGTTCGCCTTTGGGCGTCGAGCGTCAAGACCTCAGTGAGGCCAAATGAGATGGGATCATGACCCGCCTGCTTTGGTTCGCTTGAATGTTTGAAGCGTTGGCCACTATTATTTGAGGAGATTACCTGCAGCGCCTGCGGCATCAGCGGCGGCCTTGGCCGCGAGCGCCTTCTGGATTTGCTCCTTCAGACCGTCCACGAGTTTCGTCTGCACGTCGGTGAGGGACAGCCCGGTGAGTTGCTGGAGTGCGCTGGAGGCGTCCGAGAGCTTGCCTTCGGCGAGGAAGTTTTGGACTTGGTCAATCAACCCCTGGGCCTTGGTGCTGTCTGCGGCTTTTGCCGCTTCAACTTTGGCCGCCTGGTCGGCTTTGGCGGCTTCGACTTTGGCGGCTTCAGCGGTTTTCGCAGCTTCAACCTTGGCGGCTTCGGCGGCTTTGGCGGCCTCGGCGACTTCAGCGACTTTGGCGGCCTCGACCTTGGCGGCTTCAGCGGTCTGGGCAGCCGCATCGGCGGCGGAAGTGGCGGCTTTGTTCGCGTCGTCAGCGGCGGTCGAGCCGGTTTCGTTCTTGCTGCAACCAGCCAATCCGAAGGCAAACGCGGCAGTGAGAGTGAGGAACAATATTTTATTTTTCATGGTCGGCGTGATTTATGGTTTTGGTTTGTCGCAACCAGCATCATAGGCTGCGGGCTCCCCCTCCGGCTATGGGGTGTTCACCCCATGCTCGCTTGCGACGAGTCACAACCCCTGCACCCGGCAGCTTTTGCGGAAGTGGTGGCCATAGACGGAGAGCGTCACCGCCAGCGGAAGCAGCCGCGGACGGCGGAAGAAAGTCCAAAGCAGCAGATGCCAGTAATGAAAACGTCCGCGCTCAAAAATGCCGAGGCGGAAATTGGCCCGGAAAAACGCCAGCAAATACCGCCAGTTCAACGGGGCGGACATCTTCGGACACCGGTATTCGCGCAGGAACGTGCGGATCCGCCGGTAATACGGCCCCGGCGCATAAAGATAATCCATCAGGTTCCGGTAG
>JAJXXI010000355.1 GCA_021781185.1 bacterium | reverse complement strand
CACGATTTAGCCATTCATGCCGACCCGACACAGTTTTGTAAGAACAGACCCTTGAACCCGGCGTGAACATTGAGCGGCCACGGCCTCGCCGGGAAGTCTGACCCGATGGGCAGCCGGAAAAACCCCGGACGCGAGTTTTTGGGCGGTGGAGCAAAACTGCGGTGCAAGTTCGGTGTGGCCGGTAGTCCAAGAGTGGCCCGAAAGTAGCACATTGCCGGGCGGCTTGACTCCCGGTCAGCAGCTAAAAAAGTGAAGCAACTTTGTGCGTCGGCAACCACGTCACGAGATTACACTTTTGACGCGGGAATGGAAGCGGGATTTTGCGGCTCCGCCGCTTTCGCCGATGGATGGCAGCGGGCGTGAACCTCTTGAAGCTGTTTGATGCTGACCTCCGTATAAATGGCGGTCGTGTCGAGTTTTTCGTGTCCAAGCAACTGCTGAATGAACCGGATGTCGGCCCCGTTTTCCAGCATGTGCGTCGCGCAGGTGTGCCGCAGGATGTGGCAGCAGCCCCGGCGTTTCAACCCGGCCTTGGCCAGCCACGCGGCGACCATGCGGGACACAACATCGGGATTAAACGGCCCGCCGTAGCCGGTGAGGAACAACGCCTGCGTGCGCGTGTCCAGGCACAGACGCGGGCGCACGGCCTGCAAGTAATGTTCCAGCCAGTGAACCGCCCGCGTGCCGATGGGGACAACGCGGTCTTTTTTGCCCTTGCCCAAACGGACGTGCAACGTGCGCCGCTCGGTGTTCACGTCGGGCAGGTCAATGCGGCAAAGCTCGGTGCGCCGGATGCCGCATGAGTAAAAAACTTCCAACATCGTCCGGTCGCGGATGCCCAGCGGGTCGGTCACGTCCGGCACGGCGAGCAGCCGTTCCACTTCGGGCAATGTCAGCACGGCCTGGGGCAGCCGCTTTTCCATCCGGGGCAGTTCCACCTCGCTGGCCGGGTTGTGCAGGATGACATCCTGCCGCGTCACCCAGCGGAAAAAATCTTTGAGCACGCCCAGCCGGTTGCGTTGCGTGCTCCAGCCCAGCCGCTGGCCGTTGGCCTTGGTGCAACGCCAGAGCCAGCGCTGATAACTTTCCAAAATCGGACGGGTGATCTGTCCGGCGCGTGTCAGGTCACGCTCGGCAGCCCAGGCCAGGAACACTTTAAGGGCATCGCGCCGCCCCTCCAGCGTGCCTTCGGCGTAGTTTCGTGCGCCGAGGGATTCCAGGTAGGCGTCGCGCCACAAGGCGAGTGCGTCGGGCGCGCTGCGGTCGAAGTTGTCCGGTCGCCGGTCGTTGCCTCCCCGCTGCGCCTGGGTGCGCTGGGCGAGTTTTTCGACGGCGGCAAAGCCTTTGTTTCCTGCCATAGTTACGATGCCAGTTGAAGGTGGCCCGTCCTGATGTGCGATGGCGTCAGGCCGTCAGGTTGTGATTTTGATGAGGCAGGCGTGGCGTTTTCAGGTGGCGGGGGCGTTCCGTCACCCCCCGTCAGGTGCCCGTTTTGCCCCGCCACCCCCGCCGCAAAACCCGTCAAGTTGGTTTTGTAGTCATGGCGAAGTTTGGCGGTGTTAATCAAACCGATGTGGGCGACGGCTTCGGTCGTGTCGGTGTCGAGGAGCATTTCATAAACGAACTGGCTGCCCAAACGTCCGTGCCGGATGGCCAGACATTCCAACTCAACCAGCCTTTCCAGATGCACGCGCACTTGCGTCAGGCTCCACCCGCAATGGTCGCGCAACTCCCGGCGGCTAAAAGTGGAAGCGGCTTTTGCATCGCCTGATTTCTTCTTCACCAGCTCGCGGATATATTCAAGCAAGCGCCGGGTTTGTGGCGGCAACTCGTCGAGCGAACGGCCCAAAATTTCCGGCGCGAGTTCGTTCGCCAATGCGATGTCATCAAGCGTCACTTCAATGAAGCGTTGTCCACTTGGCAGCGTGCGCGTTTCCCGCTGGTGCTGGTGCAGGAGCGCGATGGCGTCAATGAGCGTCAGATATTTTTCGTGGTCGCGCCGGTTCCGCGTGCGGGCCGTGGCGAACGTCAGGCTCGGCGCGTAAGGATTCAACACGTCCACCGTCTGCAACAGCCGTTGCGCGTTGCGAAGTTTTTTCAAAACGTCCTGCCGTTCCGCCCTGGCGATGAGTCCCGCCAGCGTGCGACGTTCGCGTTGCAACCGGTGGATGCGCCCGGTCTGCTCGGCGCTCTCGTCCACCGCCAGCGTGAGACAACGGTTTTGCAACTCCTCATCGAGGTCAATCGCCGTCGTCGTCAAAAAAATCATCACCGGGCCTTCAACGTGATATTCCTGCGTCACCATTTTTCCAGTGGCCGGGTCTTTGCCGGTGCTGGCTATCGTTAGCTCGCCTTCGCTCTGCAACAACTTCAACGCATAACTGGCTTTCTCGGCTCCGGCCTCTTCGACCACCGCGAGGATTTTATTTTTCAGGCTCGTCTCGCCCAGGTAGTAGAGCGATTGGCCGGTCATCGCCGAGTATTTGACGCGCTCCTCCTCCGGGAAGAACGACAGCACCGCGTCCATGAGCGTGGTCTTGCCCGCTGCGCTCGCGCTCTGGATGATGATGGCCAGCGGCCGTTCCAGCTTGCGCGACACGCCCGCGAGATACGCCACGAGCGTGTTGCTTTCCTCGCCGATGATGCCCGCCTGATGGAACGCCGCCCGCAAACGGCCAATCAGGTTTGGCTCGCGTAACCAGGCCAGCGCCACCTCGCGCTCCTCCGGCGTCAGCGTGACGACATGGCCGGTCGGTGCCTGTGGCTTGGCCAGTTCCGTTTGCGCCTGCTCAACGGCAAGGAGCAACCGGCCAAGATCGCGTTTCAATAAATCGGCGGTGAGTCCGGTTTCCTCGGCGGCGCGTTCCACGAACCGGCGGCGTTCCATGTCCCGGCACAGATCAACCTGGTCGAGGTGGAACCGTTCGCCATGACGCAAACGCAATGCGATTTTCAGCGCGTCCGTCCCGACGGTTTTTTCCAAGCCCGCCACGCGATATTCGCGCCCGTCCAGATCGAGGAACCAAGCGTCACCGCGTTGTTCCAAGCTGATGGCTTTTTCTTTTTTAGCCGCGTCTGGTGCGCTGCTAACAGAAGCAGCTAATAAAAGAGACTGCGCCTGCACGTCCGCGTAAGAGGCGGGAACAAACGGCTCCGGTGCCCAGCCCACGCCGGTTTCCAGCGACTCTTTATCCACGATGGGCAACGGCTCGCCGGTCAACTCGTCCACCACCATCGCAACGTGCTTGCGTGGCTCTGGCGGCGGTGCTGCCGGTGGCCGTGCGTCCGCCCACTGCGCTGCATTCATCAGCAACGCCAGCGACTTGTCGGCGGGCTTAACCTTGCAGGCGTATTCGTTCGCGTCCATGCCGTGCGGGAACTTCACCCGAAAAACTTCAATGCCGTGCTTTTGAAAACGCTCCGTGTCCCGCTGCGCCGCCCGCTCGCCGGCGTCGTCCGCATCATAGGCGATACGCACGCGCTGCACCTTCCGCAGGGCGTCCCATAATTCATCGGTAAAACCTTCCGTGCCGAACAAGCACGTCACGTTCTTGAACCCGTTCACCCAAAACGTCAGCGCATCGAACACCGCCTCGCACAAAATAATTTCCGGCTGGTTCAAACAGTCTGGTGGGAGCAGGCACCGCCTGTTGAACAGGCCACGATGCGGGCCGGGCGGATACAGATGTTTCATCTCGCCCTTTTGCGCCCGCCGTCCATACAGGCTTACCGCCTTTCCAGCTTCATCCCGCAACGGCACCACGATGCAGCCGTTAAAATGTTCGTGGCCGCTTTCCCGCCACAGGCCAAGCTGTGTCAGCCGCGAACGCAACCGTTCGCCCTCCGTGCGATTTTTCTCCGGCAACCGCAGCCCCAGCGAGCGGTCGGCAAAACCGATTTGAAAATGGTCAATGAGCTGCTCGTCATCGAGGCCACGGCTCGCCAGATACGCACGCGCCGTGGGCGTCTGTTTTAGCCGTTCGTGATAGTAGCTCACCACCTGGCTAAACAGCGTCGCGTCGTCGGCCTCGGCATCGAGCGGACACGGCAGCTTCGGCACCGTGGATTGTTTCAACGGCCCTTGATGGGAAGTGCGACTCGCACTGAACACCGCCGGGCCGCCCTGCCGCAACAGGTCGAAGGCGTGGCGGAACGAAACGCCGTCGTGCTGCTGCACGAACTGGATCACGTTGCCCGCCTTCCCGCACGCCATGCAATGCCACAGCCCCTTGGCCGGGGACACAATGAAGTTGGGTTTGTTCCGGTCATCGTGGAACGGACACCGCCCGATAAAATCTTTCGTGCCGTGCTTCGCGAGTTCAATGCCCCGGCTCCGCACCAGGGCCAGCGAATCCGTCTCGCGCTTCACGCGGTCAAGGTCGGCTTCAGGAATGCGCCAGGGCATCGGCAACCTCCATTCTGGAAAAAGGCGTCAAGATAAATTGCATTGCCCGATAGTGGGTAGTATGCTGCACACATGCAAGAACTTTTTTCATCCCTTGCCTACGCTGCTGGCATGGCGAACGATTCTCGATTGCGACAACTGCGCGAAGCTGCCGGATTAAGTCTGCGTGACTTGGCCAAGCAGATCGGCGAAGAACATTCCAACATCCGTTATTGGGAGCAAAGCGGCAACCTGCCGCGTTCCAACGTGCTGGTGCCGATGGCCAAAGCGCTCGGCGTCACCGTCGAGGAACTTTTGGGCGAGTCACGCCCCAAGCGCGGCGTGTCTCCCGGCGGTCGCTCCCGCCAACTTTTTGAAGCCGTCTCCAAGATGCCCCGCCGCCAGCAGGAAAAGATTTTGGACATCCTCGAACCGTTCGTCCGCCAGCACGCCAACGGTGACGCCTGATTTTTAGTTGCTGCCCGTCGCGGCAGCCAGAGCGACTAAAAGCAAGGCGGCAACCACGGCCAGCCAGCCGCACGTCCAAGTTTCCCGGCAATGTCGCCTCGCCAGTCGTCCACCCTAAAAAGCATCGGGTTGGGGGGCGGTGGCGGGAGCCGGGCGCAGCCCGGCCCCGCTGCCGCCCTTAACCTTGTTTAATACGCTAATAACTGTCCCGGAAAAACACCCCCTGGTAACATCACCGCCGGGCGCGCAGCGCCCTTCCTTGTCTCTTTGTAACATCTCAATCAAAGGTAGCTACCTTTCACCATGACCATGAAGCGGCAATCACTGAAACTCGATGAGATTGACTGGCAGGTTTTAATGGGCATCGCCGCCGATTGCGGCTGCGAGTATCGCGGCACTCCGTCCTGGCGTCGGCTGTTCGATGACATCGCCAGCGGCAAACTGTCCGTGGTCAACCGCCCGGACAAGCGCGTGCGCGACTTTCAAGCGAAGCGGCGACAACCCATGATCGAGCAGCGGCAAAAACAGCAGGCGGTGAACTGGACGGCACGCGGCGAGCGCGACCGCTTGCGGCAGGAAAAGATTCGCCGGGCGGCTGGCATCCCGCCGCGTGGCGCTCAAGAGGCGCTGGATGAGGCAACGAGCCACCGTGATGCGTTCGGCAGGCTGACCGATCCCGGATAAAAATCGTCCAAGTCTCGAACGGTTTTCGTCCAGACCTCGGCCAGATTTCGGGTAATCCTCGTCCGCAAAATGAACTAACAGCGTTAGACGTAAGGCGTGCCGTCTGGAATGACCCTTGTTACGCCCGCCCCTTGCTCCGGCAAGGAGAATGGCGTCCGTCATCAAATCAGGTTCCATTCCATCGTCGCTCCACCACTTCACCGGCGCAACCTTGCGACATTTTCACCGGCGGCATTTGACGCACGTTACGGATTTTTTCCCGGCAGCCAGATTCACCGTCAAAGGCGGGGTAAGTGTCTTGGCTTACTTTTTAAAAAATTTAGGACGCGCCCGAAGCTTGGATTCTGCGTTTATTTGCTCGTATGCTTGGCTAAATTCAGGCGCAGATTCTTCTTTTAACTTGATAGCAATGCCTAGTTTGTCCGCATATTTTTCGAGGCAACTTTTTAAGTCCAGTTGTTGCAAATCAATTGTTGACTCAAGATTGATCCACACCGGTTTTTGCACCGCCAACGAAACGGGTTTACCACACTTATCCCAAACTAAATATTCGGCATTCTCCACGTCTATTTCTTCAAGGTGGTATTGTAGGTCATAAAGTGATTCAAACATTTGAATCTCGCCACTATCTTTTGTGCAAACAAAAACTGGAAATTCAATATTCATCACCAGCCCCCCTCCCATGGGCGGTGTTTGCCAATTCCAGGCCTCCTATGATAATGTGGTAACTGCGCAAAGGGATTTGGACTATCCCAGTCTCCTGTTGGATTGATGCGTAAATCAGGAGTCAAAGAACCTTGAGGTGTAAATGTCATTTCCCCACCTTTCCAACCAATTTTTGGACATTTACTGATTGCATTCATTCCAGCACCAGCAAGTTCTCCCATTCCATCTAAAGCACCAGCAACTGCCAAAGCATTCATGCTTTCATCACTAATACCATCATGTGTTTGTCCATCTGGGCCTAACTGAAAATCAGATGGCACAGTAGCATTATAGGCATCAATGGATGCTTGTTGTGCTGCCGCGTCGTCATTTGCTTGTTGATTAGCCAATGACTGATAAAGTCCTGGACCATAAAACGAACCGCCTCCGCCCGCCGGATTGGAATTCCAAGCCCCGCTAAGCCCCGGCAGAGTGCTGGAAATCGGATTGCCTTCTAATCCCAGTGGGTCAATACGATTCACAGGGTTGTTTTGGACGTAACCGTATAGGTTCAATCCCCCTTGTTCCTCGATGGGGTCACGATTTAGCCATTCATGCCGACCCGACACAGTTTTGTAAGAACAGA
>JAJXXI010000673.1 GCA_021781185.1 bacterium | reverse complement strand
GAAAAAACTGTCTCATAGGAGGAAACGGAACAGAGTTATGCTCTCCAATAAACCGGCCAAGCTGGATTTCGGCCATCCGCCGGAAACCATTCCATTCTGGAAGCGCCTCGTTCACGAGGCGCTTTCGCTTTCTACGCCCACGCCGTTCTATCTGTTCTCCGCACTGCCGGTGGCGGAACGGATGGCTGAACTGGACGCCGCGCTGACGAACGCCGGCTTTCAACCGGCAATCGGCAACCGACAACCGAAAATTTCTTTCCGCCACTGGCTTTCGTGCAAAACCCAGCCGGTCGCGCCGCTGCTCCGCTGGTGGCGCGAACAAGGCCGGGGCATCGAGGTCGTCAGCGAGTTTGAACTGCGTGCTGCGCGCGCCGAAGGCTATGCGCCGGAAAACATCCTCGTCAACGGCCCGGCCAAACATCACTGGCTGCCGCAGTTTGAACTGCATGCACTGGCGGTGAATTTCGATTCGCCCGCCGAGCTCGCCCGGCTGCTGCCCCAGGCGAAAAAGCTGAACTGGCGCTGCGGCGTGCGCATCAACACCAGCGAAGAGTTTGATCCCGAAAACCCGCAGTTCCCGACGCAATTCGGCTTTATGCCGGACGAAGCCGTTACGGCGTTGAAGAAACTTTTGCGCGCCAAGGCCCGCATCGAAACCGTCCATTTTCATCTGCGCACGAATGTTTCTTCCGTGCGGGTTTTTGAGCGCGCCATCGGCGAGGTCGCGGAGGTTTGCCGCGCGGCGAAGTTCAGTCCGTGGCACCTCGACATCGGCGGCGGCGTGCCGGTGCGGAATGTCCTCACGCGCGGCGGCAAGGTTTACGATGGCGAGTTCGGCTTGCGCTCGTTCGCCCAAATGCTGCGGCAGTCGGCCAAGTTATTTCCCAGCCTGCGTGAAATCTGGCTGGAGAACGGACGTTTTATCAGCACCGGCAGCGGTGTGCTGGTGGTGAAAATCCTCGACGTCAAGGCGCGGCGCGGCGTGCGTCAACTCATCTGCGACGGCGGCCGCACCCTGAATGCGCTGATGTCCGTGTGGGAACAGCACGCGCTGCTGCCGCTGACGGAACGCCGCAGCGAAGAAATGCTCACGATTGTCCACGGCCCGACCTGCATGGCGTTTGACCAGCTTGCGCGGATTCCATTGCCGCGCTCCTTGAAGGCGGGTGATCACCTGGTCTGGCTTGATGCGGGCGCTTATCACATTCCGTGGGAGACTCGATTTTCCCACGGCCACGCGGCGGTGTGGTGGCATGACGAACGCGGCTTGCGTCTCGTGCGAGAGCGGCAAGGTTTCCGGGATTTCTGGGGACAGTGGCTGCCGTAGAATGAAAGGTGGAACAGGCTTCCGGCCGGTTGTTTCCGGCGTCCTGCTGGAAACCGTCTGCGGCGCTGTCCACCTGTGAGCCAGAGATGATTCAACCCGCTCTTGCCGGGCGAAATTCGGCGGGGTGCCAGATTTTACCCGCAGGACGCGGTGCCAGAATTGGTGCCAGAATTAATCAGGCCGGATCATTTCAAACCGCTCGCCGGTTTTACAATACCAGTGGGGCGAGGCCATGCGGCCGATGGTGAGCATCTTTTCCGTGCAGACGCGGCGTTTCTCCGGGTCGAACAATTCATCGCGCAGATGAACGCGCTTGATGAGGCCGATGACGACCCGGTTGCCGCCGATTTGCAGCGTGCCCCATTCCACGCATTCCAGACTGGCGGGCGCTTCGGCGATGCGCGGCGGTTTTACGACCGACGACGGCGCAGCATGCAGGCCGGCGTGGTCCAACTCGTTTTCACCAAAAGGCAGCGCGGCGGCGCATTGGTTCATGGCCTCGGCAATGGATTCATCCACGAGGTTCACGACGAATTCATGCTGCGAACGGACATTGCGCGCGGTGTCCTTCGGCGTGCCATCATCGCGGTCGCCGGGCGCAAACGCGCAGATGGGCGGATTCGCGCCAAACAGGTTGAAGAAGCTGAACGGCGCGGCGTTTATCCTGCCGTCGGCATTGATGGTGGTGACAAGCGCAATCGGCCGAGGCGTGACGAGGCTGGCCAGAATGGGATAGGCGCGGTCGGCGAATTCTTTTTCGAGGTCGAGTTCCATAATTTTAATAATTTTAAATCAGGTTGAATGTTTCAAACGGGCAACGTAAGCGCCATCCACTGCGTCGGCAAACGGCAACAACTGGCGTTCGGTTTCCAGCGTGAAGCTGGCATGGCCGGCGAGGAATTGTTTCACCACTTCGGAGTTTTCCTCCGGCTCCAAACTGCAGGTGCTGTAAACGAGAATTCCGCCGGGCTTCAGCCTGGGCGCGGCCTCATGCAGCAATCCAAGCTGCGTGGCGCGGAGGCGTTCAATCTCCGCCGCCTGAATGCGCCAGCGCAAATCCACGCGGCGGCGCATGACTCCCGTGTTTGAGCAGGGGGCGTCAATTAGAATGCGGTCAAACGCCGTTGATGGCCGGGGGGTGATGGCTGAGGGCACCACTGCTTCCGCGCTCGTAACACCGAGCCGGGCACAGTTGTCTTTCACCAGCCGCAAGCGGTTCGGATCCAGATCACTGGCGACGATTTTTCCCTCGTTGTTCATTTGCTGCGCGATGAAGGTGGTTTTACCGCCGGGCGCGGCGCACATGTCCCAGACGGTTTCGCCGGGCTGCGCCCCGAGCAGCGAGGGGGCGAGCAGCGTGCTGGGGTCTTGCAGGTAAAACCAGCCGTCGCGCAAACTGCCGAGCGAATTCAGCGGCGGATGCGCTTTTAGCTCGAACGCCAGATTTTCACCGGTCCAGTCACGGGTGGTGAAATCGTAATCCACGTTCTCCTCGCGCCAGCGTTCCACGAGTTTGCCGGCGGTGGTTTTCAGCGTGTTGACGCGGGCGAAAGTTTTCGGCGGCGTGTTGTCCCATTCCAGCAGGCGACGGGTTTTCTCGTCGCCAAAGCGGGCGAGCCACTTGTCCACGAGCCATTCAGGATGTGACCAGCCGAGTGCGGGCTGGGAAACTTTCATGTCGGCGAGAATCTTTTTGATCTCGTCGGTCTCGCGCAGGTAGCTGCGGAGCACGGCGTTGATGAGGCCGGCCTGCGAATGGTAGCCGGCGCGCTTGGTCTGCTCGACGGTTTCGTGGACGGCGGCGTGCGGCGGGATGCGGTCGAGCCAGAAAATCTGGTAAAGGCCGAGCCGCAGGAAATTTCTCAGGGCCGGGCGCAGTTCACGCGCCGGGTCGGTCTTGCGGGCGATGAGCCGGTCGAGCGTGGCCTGCCAGCGGACCACGCCGCAGACGAGTTCGTGGCACAGCCCGCGATCGGCGGGCGAAAGCCGCGCGGTGGCCAGGGCAATGTCGAGGAGATTTTCCGTGTATTCACGGCTGGTCAGGCGTTGCGACAACACTCGCGCCGCAATTTGTCTTGGATTTTGGTCGTTCAACAACTTTAATAAAGAGATTCATCTTGCGGGAAGCGAGATTAAAAATTTTATGAAAGAAGAATTCGAAAAACTGGCCGCTGCGGGAAAAATCGAGGGCCGTCATGTCGCGGCATTAACTCACCTGGCCGAAGCCGGCTGCTGCACACATCGTAGTTGGGGGTTTGGTCGGATCAAGACGGTGGACACCGTTTTTGCCCGTTTCACGATTGATTTTCCGGGCAAGCCGGGCCACCCGATGGATCTGGCCTTCGCCGCCGAATCACTCAAGCCGGTCCCCAAAGACCATATTCTGGCCCGCAAAGCCACTGACCTCGACGCCGTCCGCCATCTGGCCGCCCACCACATTGACCTGATCAAGATTGTCCTCAACAGCTACGGCGGCAAGGCGACTGCGGATCAAATCCAGCAGGCGCTCGTGCCGGATGTGATTAGCGACGACTGGAAAAAGTGGTGGGAAACCGCCAAGCGCGAGATGAAGAAGGACGGTCATTTCATCGTGCCGCTGAAGAAAACCGAGCCGGTGGTGTATCAGACCCAGGAAACCTCGCTGCAAGACCGCCTGCTCACGGATTTCCGGGCGGCAAAAGGACTCAAGGCGCGCATCCTGGTCGTATCGGAAATGCTGAAGGCGGTTTCTGACTTGAAGGACAAGGTGGCGACGGCGACCGAAGTGGTTGGCGTGCTGAATCCCGACATTGTTTCGCATCAGCGCACGCAACCGGCGGTGGCGCTGGAGGCGATTTTTGCGCGGGACGAATTATGCCACGCCACGAGCCTGACTCCCGCCACGGACGCCGTCACCGCCGCGCAGATCTGGTCGCAGGACGGGATCAAATTTGGGCCGCTGCTCGAAAGCATTCCCGCCGCCAAGCATCATCGCGCGCTGGAATCATTCAAGGCCGCGAATCCCGACCGCTGGGTTGACATTTTGCGCGGTGCGCTGAACTTCGTCTCCGCCAAGCTGGCCAAGGAAATCACGAACATCCTCATCAACAACGGCAAGCTGGACTTGCTGAAGGAAACGCTTTCCAAGCTCATCAGCCAGCACATGGCGAGCAGTGAACTGTTGCTGTGGTTCGGCCGCGAACGCAACGAGGACTATGTGGACATCCTCGGCCCGGAAGTCTTCCGCGCGATGCTCACCGCGATGGAGCGTGACCAGTTCAATGAAAAGCGCTCGAACCGGCTGCGCGACTTTATTCTGGAAGACCAGCAGTTGATCTCCGAACTCACGGCGTCGGCGGACATTGAAGTCATCAAGGATCTGACCCGTGCCCTGAAACTGTCGCCGGTGTTTGACGACATGGACAAACGCTCCCTGCTCGCCCGGCTCGTCAAGGCGCATCCCGCCGTGCAATCGCTCGTCAGCGGCGAGCAGACCCGGCAGGATTCCGCGCTGCTCGTCTCGTGGGAAAGCCTTGAACGCCGCCGGCAGGAATATCAGGATCTCGTGCAGAAAAAAATTCCGGCGAACTCCAAGGAAATCGCGATCGCCCGCAGCTACGGCGATTTGCGCGAGAACCACGAATACAAGGCCGCGAAGGAAATGCAAAAGATCCTCATGCGCCAGAAGGAAGACCTCGAAGCCGCGCTCAACCGTGCCCGCGGGCAGGATTTTGCCAATGCCAGCACGGAGGTTGTCGGACCGGGCGCCATTGTGCTGGTCACCGACCTCACGACGAACCAGGCGGAGACATTCACGATTCTGGGTGCATGGGATTCCGATCCGGACAAGGGCGTCATCAGCTACCTCACCCCAGTCGCGATGGCGCTGCTCAACCGCAAGGTTGGCGACGAGGTGGAATTTGAACTGCACGGCGGCAAGCGTCGCCACCGGATTGAAAAGATCGCGGCGTGGAAAACGGAAGCGCCGGCCGTGACGTCCGCAGCTTGATTTCACTACCAGACTAACAACGGAGGCGGGGAAAACCCCGCTTCCGTTTTTGTTTTTCACCAGTTTATTCCGGACGGCGAACCATCAGGCTAAACTGGCCCGTCATTCAAGCCTTGCCGCCGAAGCTTACAAAGTCGTCCATGTCCAGCACGTCAAACCAGGTGATGATGTCCGTGCGGTCGGGCGCGCCGGCCTTGTGCAAGCCGTTGAAATACTCGCGTCCATCCGGATTGTCCGGGGCCAGGTTTTCCTGCCAGGCGGACCAGGCGAGAATTTCCGGCAGGGTGCGCTTGTGTTGGGCGTGGGCCTGGATCCATTTGAGGATTTCCGTGTCGCTCTGGTGAAGTTCCTTTTTCAGCGCCTCCGGGTCAATGCCGGCAAATTCCAGAAACCGCTGGTCCATCGGGCAGGCGTAGTGGTATTCGCCGTTTTTACCGGCCAGGGTGGCCCGCCCCTTGTCCAGCATGCGCGGCAGAATGACATGGCCGCCGAGCCGCACGCGCGGACTGCGCGGCGGGAATTTCGTCAGATCAGGTCTGTTTAATGACATAATTTCAAGTTGTTTGTTTGTTTGTGTTGGAACCGCTTTGGCGGTGGAGGGCAAGGTGCTTCGAAAATGCCGAATTGCAAGCAGGTAAAAAATTGCCGAAATTGCCGCAACAAATCAAAGCAGTTCCACAACCTCTCACTCATTGAGTTTGTGCAGTGCAGACGTTGCTATCGTGACCAAATCCAATGGATATGAACTCCGAACTCCGCGATGCGCTGCACCAATGATGAACGGCGAACCCCAAAAACACAAATCCGGCCCATAGGCGCTGCCATCCATCTTGCGCCAAAATATCAAAGAATAGCCTGGGCCAACGGAAATCGCCGGCCGCCTTTTATCCGGGAGTCAATCAGGCGGCGCGGGCGTGTGCGCGGGAATTGGCGATTGTTGGCTTGGCCGGCGCGGTCAGTATGGACTGGGACGAGGTCTTGCGCGTTGCCAAGCTGCCTGAATATCGTAACGTGAATGAGTCAAAGCACTGGTGAATGAAGTTGCCAATGAACTCAAAATTAAATGTCCCTTCGATCCCCATTGAAGGCTCCATCAGCTACGAAGACTGGTTGAAAGGTCGGCGGTTGCGCCGTGAGTTGAGCCAGCTCGTCGCCCCCGGCATCAACCGGCGCAAAATGAGTTCCAGCGATCGGCGGCTGAAGAAGATCTTCAACGGCGAACGCGGCCTGCCCTTCACGCCCACCGAAAAACTTGAGCGTCGAACCGGAAGAAAACTTGCCGATTCGATTCTGGCGCGCAAATTCAGCGCTTCACGGAGCTTTCAGGCTTCACACAAACACAATCCTCGTCGTCGCGGCAGTTTCGTCCCAGCCGCGCGTCGGTTCGGCGGTCACGGAGGAGATGTCTTTGATGGAGATCTGCCGGCCCAGCGTCTTGGGAGTCTTCACATCCACCTGTGCTGGATCGCAAGTCTGCTGCGAAACCTTCTGGTGCGGCGATGGCTTGTAGCGGACGTAAAGCAGCTTCGGCGTTTCCGGCGCGAAATACAAAATGCGCGATTTCTCCG
>JAJXXI010000712.1 GCA_021781185.1 bacterium | reverse complement strand
ATGGAGACCGCCCGGACCCGGAAGCCGGGAAAAGGGTCGTAATGGAAACTTCCAGGGCGCGGGCCAAGCGCTCGATGGTTTCCAATGAAATGTTCCGGGATCCCCGTTCCACATCTGAAACATAAGTCCGGTGCAAACTGGCACGTTCGGCAAGGGACTCTTGGGAAATCCCAAGCTGTTTTCTCCGGTCCCTGACCGAGGCCCCGAAAAGCTTTTTGAAATCAATTTTTGGCACAGGTCTCTTGGCTGCCATCAAGCTGGATCAAACTGGCTGCCATTACAACAGACTATAAGTGACCTTTGATAATTTAATAGTGGCAAAATGCTGTTGATATGAAGCGGCTTCCGTCACTGGTCTGCGTAAAATTGGCCAGTCGGTTGCGTCGGGTGATTTCAAGCCGGCAAACCTGCCATCCGAATGGCTGGCGCATGAAATTGCCCGTTTTTCAACCTAAACGGCCTGCCTAAAACTGCTGTTCTTTCTCTTTGAACAGCACGTTGAACGTCGTCAACGAACCGTAGCAGCGCGTGATGTATTGTTGCATTTCCACCTTTTCGCCGTCCGAGAGTTTTTCATGCGCATTTATTTTCTGCTCCAGCACGCGCAGGTTGTTTCGCACCATCACGATCTTATGGAAGAACACTTCCAGCGGCACCTCCTTCGCCATCAAGGCCGCGTCGGCCGGATGTAAAACGAGCCTGCCGCCGTGCCAGCGCATGCCGAGTTGTTCCACAACGCAAGCCGGTTTTTCCAGGCCCAGCTTCATGATGGCCGCCGCCACAGTCTCATTTACGAACTGACTCAACGGCACGCTCAGGCCGCTCACCGTCACCTGCGGTTCCGCCGGTTCCAATCCGCTTGGTTCTGGGGCGACGGTGCGTTTGTTGCCGTCGTCAAACTCGATTTCCGCGACGGTCTCGGAGATGCCTTTGACGCAGCCCGAGCCGTATTGCGGATGGCGCACCTTCATGCCGATGCGCAGCGATTCGATTTTCATGGGAAAAGTTAATCACGGCCGGCCACACGGAAGCAAGCAGCGAAGCGGAGTGATTCAATCGGATTCGGCTGGAGAAAACTTCGCTGGACGAACCGCACCGGGCTAAATACAGTCGCGCTTCTGCAATGAACAAAAGCGCCATCATCAAAAAAATAAGGGAAAAACTTGTCGGCGAACTGGAAGCTTATTTTCGTGCCGCGCAGTTTTCGCGCGCCGAAGCCACGCACGAATCCAACAAGGCCGAGAACAAATACGACACGCGCGGTCTTGAAGCATCCTACCTTGCGCGCGGCCAATCAAAGCAGGCGGCGGAAGTTGAGACGGCCATCGCGGAATTTGAGAAACTTGGGGTGCGCAAGTTTGCGGACGGTGACCCCATCGCCGTGGGCGCGCTGGTGGAATTGGAGCATGGCGGTGAAAGCTCGCTTTACTTTCTTGGCCCGCGCGCCGGTGGCACGGAAGTGTTGCATGATAAAAAGGAAATTCTCGTCATCACCCCGCAATCACCATTGGGAGAACAGCTTGTCGGGAAGAAAATCGGAGAAACCTTGCAATTGAAAGTTGGCGGCGAGGTTCGGGTAACAAAAATTCTAAGTTTGGAATAGGGCGGCGGGCAGGATGGTGGGCCATTTTTTGCCACTTGGCCGTATCCATGCAGGAGAAATGTGATTTTGGGGTGAATTTTCAACCAAGTCGTCATGGGATGGAGGGGGTCTTCGACGGCATTGCAGTTGGCTGGGGGGGCCGCCGTCACAAACAGCTAGTATTATTAAGGAAACGCTGATTTAATCCATTTGCTTGGATTCAGTGGCGTCGCCGGGAATCGGGCGGGTTAAACTTGGCGCATGACGCATCATGCCGAGTTTCGCCCACGCCGAATTTGCCGCCAAAAGAAGATCACCCGCCGGGAAAAGTTTCTTACGCGCATGGAAACGGTCATTCTCTGGGCCAAACTACTGGCCGTCATTGAACCCTTCTATCCCAAAGGCGAACGCGGACGTCCCCCATCGGCCTGGAGCGAATGCTGCAGGGAGACCGGCAATGGTATGGCCTGAAACTCAATTGGAAAGAAATCGGCTTCACCCTTAGCATTGTGGTGGTTGCAATCGGGACACGAAACGTCCCTTGCCCCTCTGCGCTGCGGCCAGAATTTGAAGCTGGCGACCAATCTCCGCGAGCGCAGTCCAAGCCTGATATGCTCGCCTGGGTGTGATAGGTTGAGCGACAGGTTGCTGGGCGTCCTTTTCAGCAAACCTAAATTTGAGATGGTCGGAGCGACAGGATTCGAACCTGCGACGTCTTGCTCCCAAAGCAAGTGCTCTACCAGGCTGAGCTACGCTCCGAACTATAGATTTTATTGGGAGATTGCAATTTTTGACTTTTGCAATTTGCGTTTTCTATACTATACGCATGAACGCCAATTCATCGGCTAATACAGACTCTCGGTGGCAAAAAACGCCCGTGGCAAACCTCGTTCGTCACGTTCAATCTGGAAACTATTATGCGCGAATCCGCGTGTGCGGCAAGCTCATTTGGAAAACGCTCAAAACCGACCGTATAAGCGTCGCCAAATTGCGCTTGGGCGATTTTCATAAAGAGGAGCGGCAGCGTGCCGCCGCACAGACGGTGGCCGCGCAGGGTAAAATGACCTTCGGTGATGCTTTGGCGACCTACCAGCAAAAGCTGCAAAGTGTTTTTCAACAAATGGTTATAATCCGGAGGCTTACGAACGTCTGCTGTTCGAAGCCATTGCCAGCGATGCAACGCTGTTCATCCCCCGTGATGAAGTTGTTACGGCTTGGTAGATTGTGGACTCAATTCGTGCATGTTGGGATGCCAAGCCACTGATGAACCGTAAATTTTACGCCGCCGGCACCTGGTGGACCGATCGCCGCCGCCGATCTGCTGGTGCAACTCGGCCATACTTGGCATAAGCCGTAGATTGTTACCAAAGGTTGATGCGCGGTTAATGAGGCATCATCCTCCAATGGCGGTCATGACGCGTCGCGGCTGGTAGTTCGTATGAAAAGAATGCTCCGCCGGTTTTTGCTTCAATGTCTTGAGAAACAAGACTGACAAACCTGCATCATTGATTTCTGGGCGCAGGGCGGGCTTCATATCAGTTTCCAGATGATCTCCCAGACATGGACGCAGTTTGCCGTCGCTGGTGAGCCGGATTTTGTTGCAGCTTTCGCAAAAATCCACGTTTGTCAGCGCGCCGACGAAGCCGACCAATGCGCCGGTTCGTTCCAACCAGTAATACTTCGCCGGGCCGTGGCCTTCGCGGCGGTTGGACTGGGGAATCAAGTAGTCCTTCTCGCGCAGCCGCCGCATGACTTCACCCACCGGCAAAAAATTTTCCTCCGTCAACACCTCCGTCCGGCTCAATGGCATCAGTTCAATGAACCGCAAGGGCAGACCGAGTTCCGCCGCGAACAAAACCAGCGGCCAGAGTTCCGACTCGGTTTACCCCGCATCAAAACACTGTTCAGTTTCACGCGCTCAAATCCCGCCGCCGCCGCTGGCGCGGATGCCGGCCAGCACGTCGGCCAGATTGCCGCTGGTGATGCGCCGGTAAAGCTCCGGCTCCAGCGCATCGAGACTCACGTTGACCGTGCGAACACCGGCGTCGCGCAACGGCTGTGTCAGCGCGGCGAGCCACGCCGCCGGGACCGACCGACGAATAAAAAAAGGCGACCGCGAGGACGGCAGCCAGCAAGACGGTCCATTGCGTTGGGTTCAAGTCAGGCATGGCAGGTCGGCGGGAGAATTCAGATTGTGAAACCGGCTTGAGGTGGTGACGGGGAAATCCGCGAACTTTGCCAGCCCGGCCTGCACACACGCTTCGGCAAAATCCCGGACGGCGAATTTTCCCTCGCGCAGCATCAATTCGGCAAGGCTCGCGCCTTTGCCGGGATAAGCGGCCGCGAGCGGCTCGATTTTGCCGGCGACTCGGGGAATCACGCCCGTGCCTGCTTGCGTCAGTTCGCGCAGGAATGTTGAATCCATTTCCACCAAATCCACCGCCAGCACCAGCAGTAACGGAGTTGTCGCCGCGTTAAGTCCGGCGTGGATGCCGGCGAGCGGTCCGGCCCCGGAAAATTGGTCGGCCAGCACGCGGCAGCCAGGCTCCGAATAATCCATGTCCGCCCGCCCGGAAATGAATACCTCACCGGCTCCGGCTTCCCGAACGGTTTGAATTTGACGCGCCAGCAAGGGCTTCCCGTCCAATTCGAGAAAGGCCTTGTCGCGGCCCATGCGCGAGGATTTGCCTCCGGCGAGAATGACGGCGCTGAAGTTCATTTTACCACGCGCAAAATGCCGTCGGACAAAATCTGGGCGCGCAGACCGCCGCGATTTTGCAGGAACTTCTCCGCGCCGGGCGCGAACGCCTGATCCATCCAATAGCACGGCGAACATTCGGCCATGCCGCGAAACCTCACCGCTTGGATTTCAAACTCTTCTCCGACGAGCGCGTTCAAGTCGGCGCCGGCCGTGATGACGTTGCGCCGTGTCGCGCCCGGCGACTTGCCGGCCAGTTTCAATTCGGCGCAAAGCGACTCGAAGACTTCCTGCGCGAAAAACGTGATCTGCCCCTTGTAGTTTTCCCTGAAATCAAAAAAACGGTCGCCGCGAATGCCGCGCCCGGCCACGCATTCGATCTCGGCGACTTCAAGGACCGGGTTTTCGCCGGCGGGCTGGCCGTGGTGACCGAAAAAATTATGACCCGGCGAAATGAAAAGACGGCGAATTTTCATGGGCGAAAAATGGCATCACGTCGCCGCCGGCGCAAGCAGCGCGCGGATGAATTCGCGCTGCGCCGGCGTGAACGGCGCGTTTTCCGGCACGCCCTGGCCGCGAGGCTGCACCTGCGCCAGATACCGCAACAGGTAATTTTTCTGCTCGGCGGAAAAATTTTCCGGCACGCCCGCCGCCGCCTTGGTCAACGCGACGGCGGAAAACTTGAGCTCCGGTTGCAACGAAATTTCATCCACCGCCTCGGAAGTGGTCGCATTGACGCCGAGGTTCTCGCCGAACTGGTCGTTCCAATGGATGGGGGCGAAGCACTCGCCAGGCCGGACGCGCGGCGTGACGTGCGCCGGATAAACCGCAAACCCCCGGCGCGAGGCAACCTTGACCAGCCCGCCCTGATGCACCCCAAGCTGCGCCGCGTCCGCCGGGTGGATTTGCAGAAACGCGCCGGGGTTGAGCCGGTTCAGCGACGCGACCTTGCCGGTTTTTGTGAGCGTGTGCCATTGGTGCTCCACGCGGCCGTTGGTCAGGACAAACGGAAATTCCGCGTCCGGCTGCTCGGCGGGCGGCAGCAACGGCCGGGCAAGAAACTGGGCGCGCCCGGACGGCGTCGGAAACCGAATGGTATTTCCCGGCAGCAGGTAACGGATGGTTTCACCGGCTTGCGCTTCCGGTGCGCATGGCCATTGGCGTGGATGTTCCCGCAATTTCGCAAAATCCATGCCGCGCAGATCGTAGCCGGTTTTGGCGTTCCACGTCCGCCGGATTTCATCGAACACCTCACCGGCGTTGGCATGGTTGAAATGCGCTCCGAAGCCCATCCGCTGCGCGACTTGCGCGATGATCTGCCAGTCGGGCCGCGCTTCGCCGGGCGGCGCAACCGCGCGCGGCATGAGCGTGACGTTGCGCTCGGAATTGACCATCGTGCCCTCGGCCTCGGCCCAGAGCGCGCCCGGCAGCAGAATGTCGGCGTAACGCGTCGTCTCGGTCGGATGAAAAGCGTCCTGGACGATGACGAGTTCCGCGCGCTGCAACGCCGCGATGATGCGGCTGCGGTTCGGCATGGAGGCGACGGGATTGGTGCCGATGATCCAAACGGCTTTCACTTCGCCGGCTGCCATTTTTTTGAACAGCGCCACCGCGTCGAGTCCGGGCTTCGGCGAGATTGTCCCCGCCGGCACGCCCCAAATGTTTTCAATCGCCACGCGGTCATCCGCGTCCGTCACCGATCGCTGGCCCGGCAAAGAATGGCTCAAATAGCCGACTTCGCGGCCGCCCATCGCGTTGGGCTGGCCGGTCAGCGAAAACGGGCCGCTGCCGGGCCGGCAGATTTTTCCCGTGGCCAGATGCAAATTACAGATGGCGTTGGTCTGCCAGGTGCCGTGCGTGCTTTGGTTCAGGCCCATCGTCCAAAACGTCGTGAATTCCGGCGATTCGCCGATCCAGCGCGCGGCGGTTTGAAGGTCTTCTGCGCGCAGGCCCGTCAGATGCGCGACGCGCTCCGGCGGGTATTCCGGCAGCAACATTTTCAGCTCCGCCCAGCCTTCGGTGCTTTGCGCGATGAATTTTTCGTCCACGCGACCGGCCCTTTCGAGCAGGTGCAGCAGGCCGTTCAACAAGGCGAGATCCGTGCCGGGTTTGATTTGCAGGAACAAATCCGCCTTGTCCGCCGTCGGCGTGCGGCGCGGGTCCGTGACGATGATTTTCGCGCCACGTTTTTTGCGGTCAAGCAGGCGCAGAAACAAAATCGGATGGCATTCGGCCATGTTGGCCCCGATGACCAGCGCGCAGTCCAGCCGGTCAATGTCCTGATACGATCCCGGCGGGCCATCCGCGCCGAGCGAAAGTTTATAACCGCTCGCCGCGCTGGCCATGCAAAGGCGCGAGTTGGAATCAATGTTGTTCGTCCGCCAAAATCCCTTCGCCAGTTTGCCCGCGAGATACTGCGACTCCATCGAAAGCTGGCCGGAAACGTAAAGCGCGACCGAGTCCGGACCGTGCTGGGCAATGATTTTTTGCAGGCGCGACGCGGTTTGCGCGATGGCGTCATCCATCGGCAGCGGCTGAAGTTTTTCCGCGCGCGAATTTCGCAGGAAGGCGGACGCCAGCCGGTCGGGCGCCGTCAGCGGCTCG
>JAJXXI010000069.1 GCA_021781185.1 bacterium | reverse complement strand
TCCGTCTCCGCCTTGACACCACCGCCGAACGGGCTGGTGGGGCTGGAGGAAAGTCCCGGGCTGGAAATGCCAAACGCTGTCACCGGCGAGGCCACTTCCCGTGCGAGGCGACGGCGGATCAACTCGGTGATTTCAAGCGAGCCCATCCAAACCCGGCGCGTCTCATCAATGCTGATGATCTTGGCGAGGGCCTTTTCCTGGTCGGGCGTCCACTGGCGCGTCGGTCCCGGGGCGATGACCGGGGAATGAATCGAGTGCGCGAAGCGCGGCAGATCGGGATGGCCGGCGCGGCGCAATTCCTCAATGGCTTGCGCGAGCGGAATGTTGTCGCGCACGGCGTCCTCGATGATCTGCATCAGGCGCGCAAACGGAAATTCATACGGAATGGTGGCAAACTCCGCCGCGTCCTCCTTGGCGGCGGCATCCGGCGGCGTGAGGGTGCCGCTGGAAACAGCAACCCGGGTCCATTTGCCCAGCGCCGAATAATAGCCCAGTTCACCGGCGTAGGAATTCCCCGCGCGCTCGACATGGGCAAACCAGTGGCGCGATTCGGGATGGACGTGAATTTCGTAGGTTGGATGGCCCTCTATTTTGCCGGCGAAAACACGGAGGATGAGGTGGCCGTCGGTGGACTCATTGTTCAATTCGGCCTGCTGTTCGCGTGTCAGATCCCAGTGGGCATACAGCCAGTGCGGGTCGCGGGCGGTGAGGAATAATTTTTTGGTGCCATAGGACTCGGGAAGTTCGCCGCCGGAAAAACTCTGGGCGGGCGGCGTTGCCCCAAGGGAATATTTTTCGCCGGGGCCGCCGGCCGCCGGCTGGGAAGGCTCGTCGCCCTCAAGCAGGATCGGTGGAATATCCAGCGCTTCAGATTTCTTTTTACGGCTGTATGTGCGACGAACAACCGTCGGGGCTTCCACTTCCACCTGGGCATCATCCTTCGCCGTTGCTTTGGTTGCCGGCCGGGATTTAAAAATATTCTTCGCGGCATCCATGGCCGCGTCCAGCATGGGTTTGCGTTTAGGTCCGGCCGTTTTCTCAGAAGCGGAACTGTTGGATGGCGGTGCAGCAGCGGCAGCATCAGTCCTGCTGGTGCGGGAGGCTTTGCTCGTGTTGGATTTTTGGAGTTCGGGAACGGATGCTGGTTTTTTTTTCATATAACTGCGGTTCCTTGTTTGACGGCAAGTTGACAGCCAACAGCAAAGATTAGGATGGCTGCTCACTTGAAGCAAAGCATTTTTTCTTGCTCTGTCGTGATAATGTTGGGACTTGCCGCCGGCAAAGTGTCGGTGCTAGAGTGTTCCCGCAGTTTATGCTGCTTGGGCTCCCCCATGAAAAAGAGCAAGACCATCACCCCCCCTTCACCGACGATTTTCGTCGTGGATGATGAAGTGTTGTTGCTGGAACTGGCGGAGGCTTTTCTCACGCCGCTGGGGTGTAAGGTGATGAAGTTCAGTGACCCGGAGCAGGCCTTGCAGGCATTTGCCAAGGCCGCCCCGGCGGTTGTGATTACGGATTATGCCATGGGGCGGATGAGCGGCATGGATCTAATCCGCGAATGTCGCCGGCTGAATCCGCGGCAAAAAACCATCTTGATCAGCGGCACGGTTGATGGTGAAGTGTTTGCAAACGCTGCGGTCAAGCCGGATGCGTTCGTGGCAAAGCCCTACGACCCCGGACACATGGTGGAGATGGTTCGAAAAATGATCAGGATGTGATCGGGATAAATTCCTCCCAGCACGTCAACGAAACGCAGCAACTTCGACAGCAAACCGAAAAAATTATGAAAAAGAAAATTCTTCTGGGGGCCGGCATCGGCCTAATTGTGATTCTTGTCGCCGTAGTTTTGGTGGTGGGATTTTTTCTGGGCGACATCATCAAGGCGGGCATGCAAACCGTCGGACCAAAAATTACCCAGACCAGCCTGACGGTGGATGCCGTGCATGTCTCGGTGTTGACCGGTGCGGCTGGCATAAGCGGGCTCGTGCTGGGCAATCCCGCAGGCTACAAATCCGCCAGTGCCATCAGCGTTGGCAAGGCTGCAGTCAGTATTGCCCCGCTCTCCGTGATGTCGGACAAAATCGTCATTCGTTCCGTGGAGGTGCTCAATCCGGAAATTACTTTTGAGGGCAATCCCTTCGGGGCGAACAATCTCAAAAAAATCATGGACAACGTGAACGCGTTCACTGGTCCGGCTGCTGCGGCAGGCACCAATGCCCCCGCCCAGGCCGGTGGGGAGAAGCCGGCCAAGAAATTGGAGGTGGATGATTTTCTTATCACCGGTGCCAAGGTGAATTTCAACGGCGCCGTCCTGCCGTTGCCCGCCATCCACCTCACAGATCTGGGCAAAGGTCCCGAGGGCATCACGCCGGCGGCTCTGATCAAGGAAGTGCTTGGCCAGATCACCACCGCCACCATCAAGTCGGTTGGCGCTTCCGCCGCCGATGCCGGCAAGGCCATTGGCAACGAAGCCGGCAAAATTGGCAAGAGCCTCGGCGACTTGTTCAAAAAATAATTCTTCCGGCAAATTTCCGCCGCCGGGCTGAGCGATTTTCATTGCCAGCCCGGCGGTTTGCTTTTAGTGTCGAATCAACCTCCGAGGAAAAAACTATGTATTTCGGCGTTGATTATTATCCGGAACAATGGGTCTTCCCTTTTGGCGGCACGGCTGAAAATCCCGAGGCGCAATGGCTGCGCGATGCTGACCTCATGGCTGCCGCTGGCTTCAATGTCGTCCGCATCGGGGAGTTTTCCTGGGGCCTCTGCGAGACCGAGGATGGAAAATTCAACTTCGACTGGCTGAAGCGGGTCATGGATGTCATGGGCCAGCGCGGCATCCAGGTCATCCTTGGCACACCCACGGCCGCTCCCCCAATTTGGCTCTCCAAAAAATATCCCGAAATTCTGCCCGTGGATGAAAATGGTCTCATCAAACATGAGGGGACACGGCGTGCCGCCTGCCTGAACAGTAATGTCTATTGGGATCACTCCAAGCGGATTGTGGAAGAGATGGCCCGTGCATTGGGCAAACACCCCCAACTGGTTGCCTGGCAGATTGACAATAGCCTTGGTGGCAATTTTACCGAGGCCGCCTTCAATGAGGACACCCGGCGTGACTGGCATTTGTGGCTGGAAGCCAAATACGAAACGGTTCCGCGTCTCAATGAGCAACTCGGCCTGCGGCACTGGGGCCAGATTGTTTCAGCCTGGAACCAGGTGCCCATGCCGATGGCGGCACCCACCCTGCATAATCCCGCGCTGGTTCTGGACTGGAATCGTTTTTGCAGCGACACCATCGTCCAGTTCGTCAAGATGCAGGCTGATGTGCTGCGCGAAATCACGCCAGACCGGCCGGTGACCACCAACCTTCGCGCCTTACGGCATCGCTTTGATCATTTCGACCTCGCGGAGAACATAGACTTTGTTTCAATCGAAAGCACCGCCGCCATCAAAGCCAAGCCAGCGGAAATCGCGTGCGAAATTGACATGCTGCGTTCGCTCAAAAAAACCGGCATCCGCACACCCGACGGTGAAAACGGTTTCTGGGTGATGGAGCAGAAAGCGGGCAACGTGAGCTGGCAGGACGTCAACTCGCTGGTTCGCCCGGGCGTCCTGCGCATGTTCACCTACCAGTTGATTTCCCGCGGCGCGAACGCCGTGCTTTTTTTTCGCTGGCGCCAGCCGCGCTTTGGCTCGGAAAAATTTTATGGAGCCGTTCTGCCGCATAATCTCGACAGCGGCAGCCGGCGGGTATTCGATGAAATTTCCCATATTGGCGAGGAGCTCAAGCTGCTGGCGCCATCGCTGAAGGACACCAAGGTCACGGCGGATGTTTGCATCCTTTATTCCCACGATAATGATTGGGTGCTCTCGCAGCCTAATCAGCCTAACAAGCATTTCAGCCTGCGCGAACATATCCAGCTCATCTACAATGCGCTCCACGACCGCAACATTGTGGTGGACTTTGCGCGCCCATCGGAGGATCTGTCAAAATACAAGATCGTCTTCGCGCCATCGCTGCATTTGCTCACCGGCAACGAAGCCGACCGCATGAAGCTTTACGTCCAGAATGGCGGCACGCTCGTGAGCACGTTTAACACCGGCTTGGTGGATGAGCACAACACGGCTCCCATTGACGGTTTTCCCCATGACCTCACCGACCTGTTCGGCCTGCAGGTGCTGGAGTCTGACATGCTCGCGCCCACGGAGGACAACCATCTTACTTTCAAGGGGGCGTTTCAGACGAGCCACATGCATCCGGCCAAGATATGGTGCGACCTCATCGAAGCCAGCGGGTGTCAGATTCTGGCGACCTTCGGGAAGGATTTTTACGCCGGCAAGCCCGCCATCACGATGAACTCCTTCGGGCTGGGTAAGGCGATTTACGTCGGCACCCAGAGCCACCAGCATTTTTACCATGACTTGGTCGCCTGGTTGCGCCAGATGACCGCCCTGCATCCGTTGTTGAAAGTGCCGGAAAACATCGAAGTTTCCATGCGGGAAAAAGATGGTTCCCACGTCTATTTCCTGCTCAACCACCAGAATTCGCCCATCCGTGTCCAGTTCTACAAGCCGATGCATGATTTTCTCACCGGCCAGAACATTGTCGGCAATTACGATCTGCAACCGCACGGCGTGCTGGTCATTGATGAGCATCCCACGGTGAAAACAACCAGTTAGGTGGCAGCGCGGAGGGCCTGCCCTTTTTGGACAAAGGCTTAAGTGGGACGCAGGTTGAATATGTCCGTTTTTTTGTAATAGTTCCAAGACATCAAGATAGCAGGATAGGGGTGGGAACAACGGATTGAACTTTGCCCCTCCTCCGAACCGGACGGGCGGATCTCCCGCCTCCGGCTCGCCAGTCAGTGGGTTCGTAGTTTTACGATTGTCCGCGTTCACTCGTGTTCCGTTGCCAAGGACAACCGCCTGCGGCGGGTTAAACATTCATTCAGCCAGCGCTGTGGCGCACATCCCCGTCCACCGTCGCAAGCGTGTTCGTCTGGCTGTGCTGGAAATATCCATACCATCCCCGCAAACTGCGGTTCAAACCGGTGACAATGTGCTCCCAGCTCCGCCCGTCCAAACGCGCGGTCTGCGCCCGCACCCGGTCTTTCAACTGCCCAAGGCGCTTCGCCCGTGGCCATTCCATGCCGCGCCCGCAGGGATACCCAAGGAAGTCGAACCCGCCGGGTTGCGCCGCGTTGATGATCCGCGTCTTTTCAGGATGCAAGGTCAGTCCGGCTTCGCTCCCCATGCCCGCACGGCCGCCAAGGTGTTTTGCGCCCTGGCTTCGCTGTGACACAAGGATCACGTAGTCGTCCGCGTAACGCACCCCTTAGCAGACGGCCACCAAGGCGCACGGCCACCTAATGTAGGGCAGCCATTCCTGTCTGCCGGTTCGGGCGACGTTCCAGTCGCCCGTTCCAAACACCGGACTGGAAAGCCTGCCCTACGAAGCGCGTCCGTCTCGTTCGTGATTGATCCGGGATCGCTTATTGCGTCGTCACGGTTTTCGCGGCGGCTTTGGCCGTCTTGCTCGCCGGGGAGGTGCTTTGATCCACTTCAAAGCCCCAGTCACCGAGCTTCTGCTCGTTGCCCTTGTAAATGCCCAGCAGCAGGTCGCGGGCGGAGGTGTTGTAGTAGTTCACGGTGCCGGGCGTGGTGAAGTCCGCGCCCACGGCGAGGTTGCAGCTCTGCGTGGCGGTTTCGGCGTCCCGATACAGCTTGGCGGAAAGCTGGTTCTGGGTGTCGGCGGTGCCGGTCTTGGCGGTCATGTCCGCGATGTTCAGGGCCGCGAGCGGACTGGCCGCACCGTCGGCTTGATGTTTCTGGAGGATGGCCTGCGCCAGTTTGATGGCGGCATCCTTGTTCTTGGGGATTTTTACGCGTGCCATAATGCTTCTTTGGTGGTGGTTTAAACGGAGCGGGATGCAAACCTGCATCTGTCGGGCAAACCATTATCAAAACCACCAGCATCGTCAATAGACACAGGCCAGGTAGCAGTTTCGGTGTTTGAAATAATTAAATTTCCGATTAACCGGAAAAGTTTTCCGGTTGGTCTGGAAATGTTTTAAAACCGGCCGGAAAGTTTTGTGAATGACCTGGAAATGTTTCCGGGCAAGGCTGAAATGTTTCCCGATGACGCGGGAAATGCTCGGAACCAGCGGGAAAACTTTTCAGGCTTGCCCGAAATGTTTTCGGTTAAGCCAGAAGTTTGTCGGAGACAGGTGGATGTTTATCAGGATGAGCCGGAAAAGTTTCCCGGAACCCCAATTTTTCGTTTTAATACTGGCCGAAGAATTTCTGTATCTCTTGGATGACTTCCACAAAGACATCCACTTCAGCCCTGGTGTTGTAGAAATAGAAACTGGCGCGGGCGGTGGATTCCACGCCGAGCTTGTGCATGAGCGGCTGCGTGCAGTGATGGCCGCCGCGCAACGCCACGCCTGCCTGATCCGCCAGCGTCACCACGTCGTGTGCGTGAACGTCCTTGAGCAGGAAGCTCACGAGGCCGGCGCGATTCTGTTTCGGGCCGAAGATGCGGAGGTTCTTCAATGAGGAAAGTTTTTCGCAGGCGTAATTCGCCAATTCCTGGTCATGTTTCCAGATGTTGTCGCGGCCAATGGCATCGAGGTAATCCATTGCGGCGTGCAGGCCGATTGGACCGGAAATGTCCGGCGTGCCGGCTTCAAACCGATGCGGTGCGTGTTTGAACTCCGTCTTGTGGTAGCCGACGCTTAAAATCATTTCACCGCCGCCCTGATATGGCGGCATGGCGTCGAGAATTTCCTGCCGGCCCCACAGCACGCCAATACCGGTCGGCCCGCAAATTTTGTGGCCGGAGAACGCGTAAAAGTCGCAGCCGATGGCCTGCACGTCCACGGGCAGATGACCGGCGCTTTGCGCGCCATCCACCA
>JAJXXI010000442.1 GCA_021781185.1 bacterium | reverse complement strand
ATGACCTGGCTTTGGGGCGGTCTCGCCCCGGCCATGGCGTGCGTGCTGGTGAGCTTGATGATTTACAACCACGACGGCGACCCGCTCAATCCGAAGCCGATGGTGGACATGATTTTGAGCAGCAACCAAAGCGAGGCTTCCTACGTCGCGGAAGACTCCCACACCACGCAAAACCACCTCGCCGCCGTCACTTTTGATTCGACAAACCGTAGCGGTATCCAGTCTATTATCGGTTTTACACCGAATACGAATTTTAGCAACTAGGCCACCCAATGGAAAAATCCAAATCCCCCAACGCCAAAACTCCGGCGACGAAACCAAAAGCCGGCAAAGAGCCGGTCACTGCGGAACCCATCAAGGTTCCGGCGCTGTTCCGCCGGATTGACTGGACGGCACTGCTCATCACCTTTGGTGTCATCTGGGCCATTTACCTGTTCACGCTGGCTCCGGAACAGACGCTGGAAGACTCGGGCGAGCTGTGCACCGGCGCCTTTTACGCGGGCATTCCGCATCCGCCTGGCTATCCGTTCTGGTCGGTTTATGCGTGGTTCTGGACGTGGATCCTGCCGATTGGCAACGTGGCGTGGCGGGTGGAGGTGGGCCAGTCATTTGCCGCCGCCATGGGTTGCGGCCTGCTGGCGCTGATGGTTTCGCGGGGCAGCAGCCTGATGATCGAAGGCATCGAGGAGCTGAAAAATCTTCCCCGCCAATGGGAGAATTCCATCTGCATGGTGTCGGGTTGCGTGGCGGGACTGCTGCTGGGGCTGGACATTTTCATGTGGAGCGAATCGGTGGTGATCAACCGCATTTCGCTGTTCGGCGTGCCGTGGCTGATCGCCGTGCTGGCGTGCCTGATGCGCTGGATGTATGCGCCGCAGCAGCGCCGCTACCTTTATCTGGCCATGTTCCTTTATGGCTTGTGCGCCACCATTCACCAGACACTGCTGCTGAGCGCCATGGGCATCGAGGTGTTTGTCGCCCTGGTGCAGCCCAAGCTGGGGCGGGACATGTTCATCGGCAACGCCATCATCTACCTCGGTGCGTTGCTGTGCATGAACACGATCCCGGCCCTGCAAAGCATGACACATGTGGAAAAGGCGCTCTTTCACGTCGTCGGCATCGGCTCGTTGGTGGCGGGCGGCTGGCTGGCCAGCACCACCAAGGGTTTCCTGTCGGAATGGAAAGCCGGTCTGATCATGCTGGCCGTCTGGATCGCCGGGGTTTTGTTTTACTTATACGAACCGGTATCCGGCATGACGGTTCCGCCGATGCAGTGGGGTTATCCGCGCACGGTGGAAGGTTTTTTCCACGCGCTGAGCCGCGGACAATATGAGACGGCCCATGGCTTGGACATTTTCACCGATCCCAGCCGTTTTGTGTTCCAGCTCAAGTATATCGTGACCGGATTGGCGGAATCGTTCAGTTGGGTTTACATGTTCATCGGCGTGATGCCGTTTGTGTTTCTGATGAAGATGCACCGGCGCGAACGCTCCTGGATCATCGGCATCACCTCGATTTATTTCTGCCTGTCGGTGCTGCTGGGCATCCTCATGAACGTATCGCCGGACCGTTCCTCCTCCGATTTGTGCAAGGTGTTCTACACGGCGTCACACGGCCTGTTTGCCATCCTGATCGGCTACGGCTTGACGCTGTTGGCCGCCTATGTGGCCACGCATTACGCCAATTTTCGCCGCTGGGGCATTCTGGGCAGCGTGATTGCCATCTTTCTGGCGCTCTACTGCCTGAAAGATGCCACGGGCAAATTGTTCCTTGGTCCGGCGGGCGACGTGAGCCTCGCGCAACTGCCACATTACATCGGCCTCGCCTTTGAGAAGAATCAATACGGCCTGCCGGTTTATGCCAACCTGATTCTGGTGGCGCTGCCGGTGATTTTGCTGGGCGCACTCCTATTCTATCGCAGCCGCGGCCCGGTGCTCATCCTGCTCTGTCTGTATCTGCTGATGCCGACCTGGTCCGGGCTGACCCACTGGTATCACAGCGAACAGCGCAACCACTGGTTCGGTTACTGGTTCGGCCACGACATGTTCACCCCGCCGTTCAAAGATCCCCAGACCGGCCTGTTGAGCTATGACAACGATCTCCGCGCCAAGCTGCTGAAAGATCCCAAATACGACAAAGTCATCTATCCGGAAATGGCCCGCAGCTCGATCCTCTTCGGCGGCACGGATCCGGGCCGGTTCTGCCCGACCTACGCCATTTTCTGCGACAGCTTCATCCCGCACCGCTGCCAGCCGACGCAGGACCAAAAGTTCGACCGCCGCGATGTTTACATCATTACGCAGAACGCGCTCGCCGACGGCACGTATCTTGATTATCTGCGCTCGCAATACGATCGTTCCCAGCAGCATGACCCGCCGTTCTTCAGCGAGCTTTCCAAATACGTTTTTGGCCTCGCCGTCGGCCCCTCCGAAGCCGACAGCGGTCTTTTCCATCTGGTCAACCAAGCGCTTTACTACACGCTCGACGTGCCCTTCACCAAGTGGGGCGCGCACGTGGAAAAGGAACGCCGGGCGGAAGGCGTCTATCCGCCCACGGAAATCTACATTCCGTCACCGGACGATTCCCAGCAGTGTTTCCAGGAATACACGGATGACGTCAGCCGCCGCGCCCAGTTGAACCAGCTCGCGCCCGGCGAAAACGTGAATGTCAAAAACGGCCGCGTCCAAGTTTCCGGCCAGGTCGCCGTCATGAAAATCAACGGCTTGCTCTGCAAGGTGATTTTTGACCGCAACCCGACGAATCAATTCTACGTGGAGGAAAGCTTCCCGCTCGACTGGATGTATCCCTACGAAACGCCGTTCGGCATCATCATGAAGATCAACCGCCAGCCGGTGCCTGAGCTGACCCAGGACGTGTTCAACCGCGACCACACCTTCTGGACCGAATACGCCACCCGCCTGTGCGGCAATTGGATCACCTACGACACCTCGATCAGCAACATCTGCAACTTTGTGGAGCGGACCTATATTCACAACAACTACACCGGCTACATCGGGACCCGTTCCTTTGTCCGCGACGAGGACGCCCAGAAGGCCTTTTCCAAACTGCGCAGTTCGCAGGCCGGCATGTATGCCTGGCGTTTAAGCCCTCAATGTCCGCCGGAATACCGCGAGAAAACCCCCGCCCTCCAGGCCGCGCTCGTCCGCGAAACCGATTTCGCCTTCAAGCAGTCCTTCGCCTTCTGCCCCTACAGCCCGGAAGCGGTTTACCGCTACATCAACTTCCTCCTGCCGCAGGGCCGCTTTGACGACGCCCTGCTCATCGCCAAAACCTGCCAAAAACTGGATCCTTTCAACGACCAGATCACCGGCCTGATCAAGAATCTGGAAGAATACAAACAACAAAACGAAGCGCACCTGAAGGCCGTCGGGCAGATTGACCAGATGGAAAACACCGCCCGCACCAATCCTGGCGACATCCAAAACCTCATCACCCTCGGCGTCACCTATGCCCAGATGCAACAGACCAACCGCGCCGTGCAACTGTTTGACCAGGTGCTTGCCAGCCCCAAGGTGAACTACACCGAAGCCGCCGCCGTGGCCTCGTTTTACTCGCAGCTCAACGACCTGCCCCGTTTGGAGGCGGCCCTGCAAAAGCTGGCCGACCTCTCGCCGGGCCAGCCCGAACCGCACTACGACCTGGCCGCGCTGCAAGCCTATCTGGGCCACACCGCGCCGGCGCTGGCCAACCTCAAGATCGCCCTGGACGCCAGCGCGGCACGGCTCAAAACCAATTCCACCGCCCGCGACCTGCTCGCGGAGGCGCGCAAGGATCCCCATCTGAATTCGCTGCGTGCCCTGCCCGAATTCCTGAAACTCGTCCCGCCACAGTAGCCCCGGCGCTTCATCACCGTTTTGGCCGACCTGTCTTGCCCGTTGCCGGACCGGCCGGCTTCTGCTAGTTTGAACGCCTGAATGTTTGGACGCAAAAAATCCATGAGCAACACCGATCCTCAAATGCCGACCGCCGAACCCGCCGCCAGCCCGGCGGACAATCCCGTGCTTTCCCCGGAAGAAATCGCCGACCTGAAAAGCCGCGCCGCCAAGGCGGATGAAAACTGGGACCGCCTGCTCCGCACCACCGCTGATTTCGACAATTTCAAGAAGCGCGCCGCCCGGGAGAAAAGCGAGGCCGTGCAGTATGCCAACCACTCGCTCATCCAAAAACTGCTGCCCATCCTCGATAATTTCGAGATGGCCCTCGCCGCCGCGCAGAACGCGCCGGCCGGCCAGCTCGCCTCGTTCCAATCCGGCGTGGTGATGATCCAGCAGCAGCTCAAGGCCGCGCTCACCGAGACCGGCCTAGAGGAGATTGACGCAACCGGCAAGCCCTTCGATCCGAATATTCACGAGGCCGTCTCCCAGCAGGAGTCCAGCGAAACGCCCGAGGACCATGTCCTCCAGCAGTTGCGCAAGGGTTACAAGCTCAAGGACCGCCTGCTCCGGCCCGCCACCGTCGTCGTCGCCAAAAAACCGGCGGCACCCGCCGCCTGATCTTCGCTCCGCAATCACCACTCAGAATTCCAATGGCCAAACGCGACTATTACGAGGTCCTGGGCGTCTCACGCGGTTCCACTGACGAGGAAATCAAAAAGGCTTACCGCAAGCAGGCCGTGAAATTTCATCCGGACAAGAATCCGGGCGACAAGCAGGCCGAGGAAAACTTCAAGGAACTCGGCCACGCCTACGAGATATTGAGCGATCCCCAGAAACGCGCCGCCTACGACCAATACGGCCATGACGCCTTTGACCCGCGCGCTCGCGCCCGGGGCGGCGGCTTTGCCGGCGGCGGCGGGTTCCACGATCCGTTTGATATTTTCCGCGAAGTTTTCGGCGGCGGCGGCGGGGGCAGCATTTTTGAAAACCTGTTCGGCGGCGGACAGGATCCTTCCGGCCCGCAGCGCGGGGACGATTTGCGCTATGACCTGACGATCACGCTGGAGGAAGCGGCGCTCGGCTGCGAAAAAGAAATCTCCGTCACCAAGCTCGACAAGTGCGACGCGTGCGACGGCGCCGGCGCGGAACCCGGCTCCAAAATGCGGACGTGCGGCACCTGCGGCGGACGCGGCCAGGTGCTCACGTCACGCGGCATTTTCAGCATCGCGCAGACCTGCCCGCACTGCAAAGGCGCGGGACGCATCCTGGAAAAACCCTGCCGGAAATGTTCCGGCAACGGCAAATACGAACGCTCCACCAAGATCAAACTGCGCATTCCGGCCGGCGTCGAGGCCGGCTCACGCCTGCGGTCGCAGGGCAGCGGCGAGGCCGGTTTTCGCGGCGGCCCGGCGGGCGACCTTTACGTTTTTCTCCAGGTCAAACCCCATGAGATTTTCTCGCGCGAGGGCGATGACCTGCTCTGCGAAGTGCCGGTCAGCTTTGTGCAGGCCACGCTCGGCGCGGAGATAGAAGTGCCCACGCTCGAAGGCCGGGCGACCGTCAAAATCCCCGCCGGCACCCAGCCCGGAACCCTGCTGCGCCTCAAGGGCCGTGGCGTGAAAAATCTCCAGGGCTACGGCCAGGGCGATCTTCATGTGCGCGTGCAGGTCGAGGTGCCCACGCGGCTGAACTCGGAGCAGAAAACCAAGCTGCAGGAATTCGCCGCGCTTTGCGACGGCAAGGAAGCGCCCCTGGCCCAGGGATTTTTCGAGAAGGCAAAAAAGTTCTTCAAGTGAGGCCGCCATGCACCGCTTTCACCTGTCGCCGGAACACTGCCGCAGCGATCAGTTGCGGCTGGATGGACGCGAAGCGCACCACGCGCTGCACGTCCTGCGGTTGAAACCCGGCGAACGCGTGACCGTTCTCGACGGCGCGGGCGGTGAATTTCTTTGCGACGTGGAAACCGCCGCGAAAAACTCGCTCACGCTGGCGGTGAAGGAAAAGCAGTCCACCCCTGCGCCGCCCTGCGCCATCACGCTGCTGGTGGCCATTCCCAAGGGCAAACTCATCGAAGGCATCATCCAGAAAGCCGTCGAACTGGGCGCCCAGCGCATCGTGCCGCTGCTCACCGAACGCGTGGTGACGCAACTGGACGACGACGGCGCGGAAAGCAAGCGCGAGAAGTGGCAGACCGTCGCCATCGAAGCCATCAAGCAATGCGGTGCCACCTGGCTGCCCAAAGTGGAAACGCCGCAGACGATTTCCGAATTTCTGGCGCGCGGCGAAGCGATTGAGCTGGCGCTCGTCGGCTCGTTGCAAACGGAACGCCGCCCTCCGCGCGCATGGATCCAGGAATTTGAACAGCAGCACGGACGCCTCCCGCGCAGCGCTGCCGCCTGGATCGGGCCGGAAGGCGATTTTACCCTGGCGGAACTGCTGGCCATTGAAGCGTCCGGGGCAAGGCCCATCACGCTCGGACGGCTCACGCTGCGCGTGGAAACGGCGGCGGTTTACTGCCTGTCTTTCTTGAATTACGAGTTGCAGTCGTAACCCGCTGGAAAAATGGAAGCCATGCGTTCGGCCCGCCTTCAACCGGCCCAATCCCACCGCCACCTGACAAGTTGACTATGGCGTTTTCAAACAAACTGTGGCAACTGGAGCGGTCTGGCGTTCTCCCCTCACCGTTGCTCTGTGCTGGAAGCGATTCCACGAACCGCCCAGGCTCGTGATGCGATCCCTTGAACTGGAAAAACATTCAACGCCCAACACACAGGGAACGTGCCCTCCAGTCTTCAATGGGCGTTGAAAGTTCAATGTTGAATGTTTCCAAAGGATCAAGGGTGAGGGAGAAAACGGGGCCGTCCAAACACAGCCACAGTTTTTGTTAACCCACCCCAACGGCAATGTTCAAGCCGTGACGGTTTCAGGCAGTCCCCGGCCACGTCCGTGGTGCAGGTTGACGAACTGCCGGGTTTCGGAAATGTAGCCGACGATGTTGAACCGGCCGATCGGTTCTTTTTTCGCCGTTTCAAAGGCGGTTATCGTCTTC
>JAJXXI010000391.1 GCA_021781185.1 bacterium | reverse complement strand
TTGGGCGTCTGGTAATTCGTCTGGCCATAGCAGCTCAAGTCGCCGGGTGCCAGACCGTGGCATTGGATGAAAATAATGCTCGCCCGGCGCGGCACGGCCATCGTGGGAACGACATTGGTGAAAATTGACGCGAGATCCGCATGGGCGGCGAGGGAAATTTGCAGCAGCGCACCGGTCAGGAACAACAGACGTTTGAATTTCATTGTGTGAAATTGGATTCTGGAAAGGCCGGGGCGTTCAAAGCAACCTTTTTCAATTCATTTGTTTTCCACTCTGGCGGCGTTGGCCAGGGGCGTGAGGCGGTCATTTCGCACGTCATAGGACCACGCTTTGATCACCAGCGAGCCGCGCGGCAAATCCGCCAGGCGGACGCTCTTTTCCCAGCCGGCCAGCAGATAAGCCTGGTTTCGCTTGGCGGCAACCAGGTCCAGCCGGACCCGCCGCTGATCCATCAGCCCAAAAATTCTCGGCTGGAGCCCCGGGCTTTCATAGGTGAACACCACACAATCCGCCGCCGCCCGGCGCGTAGTGGAAAGCGCCCAGCCGGCGAGCAGCAAGTCGCCGTGGTTCACCTGACAACTCTCCATGCTGCCCACGGGATGATCGGCCGGCTCCGGGTTCACTTTAAACGCGGCCAGTTTCGGGGTTTCATACAGTTTGAAATCCAACACGCCCCTTTGATTCAGGGCATCCGCCATGAATTTCAATTCCGGCTGGCTGCGGTATAAGCACTTCGTGATCGCCGGCTGTGGCGGCAGCACATCAATAAATTTCAGGCAGCTTTTCGCCTGCAGCAGGCTCAGCCGGAAGACCATCATGTTCACCACCGCCGGCGGGAAAGCCTGGGCATACAGCAGCACCAAGCCCCCCGCCAGCGCTGCCAGCCCGCCCGTGCCGAACGCGTTTCCCTTCCCAGCCGTTTTATCCCCGACCGGTTGACGCAACCAGGACAGCGGCAACAAATGGACCAAAGCCACGATCAGACAGATGCCGAAAATGGCATAGCGCGAGGTGGTCGCCTGTTCCGCCCCGAAACCGGCCCGGCCGATGGTGGCCAGCATCGCGCTCAAAATTCCGTAGCTGCCGAGCGCCAGCCACGGCCAGGCCAGACGCATCCATTCACGGTCGTTCCAACGGCGGACAACCCAGACGCAACTGGCGGCAAACAGAACGAGCAGCCCCAAGCCGATACTGGCCGCCGTCACCACCGCGCTCGCCGCGTTGCGATCCACCAACGACCCGCCAAGAAAGGCCAGCAGGTATTCGAAAACCGACCGGGGATTGGTCCGCAGCAGATGCCCGATCCCTGCGGACGGTGGAAATTGGTAGTTGTAAAAATACACCGTGGCCGTTCCGGCAAAGCCCAGCAGCCAGCCCAGCGCCGCCTGGCTTCTTTTGCGCAAACCGGTCCAGCCTTCGGCCAGGAACAACCCCGGGAACAGGACCAGCCACACCAGCAGGCCGTTGCTGAAAGTGAAGGTGCCGGCAAAGGCGAGGATGGCGCAGAGAACCAGCTTCGTTTGCTCACGCAACGCCGACTGCTGCACCACCAGTCCTCCAAGAATGCAGACCAGCGGCATGAAGAGGATCATCTCCATGCCCCACAGCCACGCCTCGTATTGCGACGGTGAGAAGATCAACAGGCTGGAAATAAAAAAAACCGTCCACCGCGTCACCGGCCGGCCGGCAAAGGCTTTTCGGCCCAGCCAGAACACGGCGGCGGCCACCACGCCGGCCAGCAAAAAAGTGAAGGCCACTTCAACGCTGACATTCCAGTGCGTCATCCCCCCCAGCAGCAGAAAGATCAGGCGGGGCAAAACCAGCCGGCTTTCGTTGTGCTGCGCCCAGAAATCCCCGAAGCCCAGCCGACCATCGGCGCTTTTTACAAACAGCCCGGCGATGTCCTTATCCCATTCGTCCCAATACGGCACGTTCACTGAGTTGCGCCACAGCAATACCGCCAGCACGGCCGGCGGCAGCAGGCATAAGCTGAAAACCAGCCATTGCATCAACGCGCGTCTGGCAGCCCGGCTGGTCATTCCATTGAAGGGTTTACAGATTTCACACAGGACGGTTCATTTCATCTTGCGGGCGCCTTGGGGGCAATTTTTTGAAGCGGGAAATCCAGGTGATAAAGCCGCCAGCGCACGGGTGATTGATAATCAGGCAGCGAGCCGGTTTGGGTGGCGGGAAGGATGGTGGCGGAGGTCACCTGCAACCCGGCCAGCTCATGCCCGCCGCCGTCGGATGCCAGCGAGGCAAAGGAATCGGTTTGGCTGATCAACGGTGATAACAAGAACCCCGCTCGCGCCATGCCGGGGACCAGATTGAAATAAAGCCGTTCGCCGTCATTCAGGGAGACAACCAGCACCAAAAGCTTTGGTTTGTAAAATGTGGAAACCACCTTTCCCCAAAGCGTGGGACGAATTTCCACCGTGGCCCAAACCGGTCCTTGATGGGTGGCAATGGTCAGGGATCCGCCCAACCGAACCAGCGCGTTCGTCATGAGGGTCAAATGATACGCTCTGGGTTGGGGAGCATGTTTCAGAATAACAAACCCATCCGCCGTGCCTGTGAGATCGTATCGGGTCAGCAATTCGGGCCATGAAAGACCGTCTTCCAGCGAGGGATAATTCCCGTTTTGCGGGTCTATATCGAATAATATGTTGTCCGGGGCGTGGCCGCCTTGCAGATGGAGGGCGTTTAATTTCAGCAATTCCGGCGTATAGGCGGAGTAGCTTTGAATGACGGGTCGGGGATCATATTGAAAACCGTGCGCCAGAAGCACCGCTTGTCTCCAGGGATAGACATCCACGCTGCCCTTGAGCGAAGGCAGCGGATGAAGCCTGCGGATTTCAGCAAGATATTCCGCATGGACATTCTGTAGATGTGCGGGATCGCGAAGCAACTTTAACGGCGCGGTTAAATTCTCCCGGTTCAACGTCCAGGCGAAATCAACCCACAAATGCTCGTCGGCTAAATGCTCTTCCGTGTAGGCTTGATGGAATGCCGAGGAACAAAAAAGATAAACACCGGCCAAGCAGGCCAGACTGACATACCCCACCCGCCATTTTTCCTTTCGTAGCGCCGGCCAGGTCACGGCCAGACATGCCAGTGCCACCAGCAGAAGTTCCAGCGCCGTCGTGATTTCATGGACCGAGTCGTATCGCACATGACCGTGTTTGAAGATGAGGAACAAGATTGCGCCCAAGCCGGCCAGGGGCAACAACCCGAAACGCCGGCGTTGTGTCCAGGCCGTGTAGCCTGTCAAGGCGAGCAGCACCGCCATCGCCAGCACCATGCCGGCGGCATTGGCGCCTTCTCCAGGCGCAGTCCACATCATGGCCTGGGTGTAACCGCTGGTCAGCAGCCACGAATAATGGAGAAACGGCCACAGCAGGCTCACATTTTGTCCGGCCAGAATCCAGAACAGCAAAACACTCCCCGCAAACAACGGGACAATCCAGGGAAAACGCCGCTGCCGAACCAGGTTGTCCGCCGCAATAACCGCAACCACCACGGAGATTTCGATAAATCCGGTGAACTTGACCAGCGCCAGCATTCCCGAGGCGATCACCATGACGATCTGGCGGGCGCTAAGCGGGCTTTTCTCCACGAAGAAATGCAGAAACAACAGCAGAAGCACCCACCCGGTCATTCGCACATCAAAGCTCTGCTCAATCCGGATTCCCGCGACCCCCGCGAAGCCCATGAACCAAAGCCACGACACCAACTTGTGGCTGGAAAAATGCCCGGCCACCCGCCAGCCCGCCCACCAAAACACACCGGCCAGCATTTCCCACAGGAACGCACTCAGTGGAAAGGTTTGCGGAGCATATCCCCCAAACAGGAATCCCCACGGGCCGAACGTGAAAATGATGTCCCGACCAAATTGCAGGTGTTGTTGCCAAGCCGCGTGCAAGGCCATTTCCCACGAAGCGTCTATACTGATCGGCGGCCCGGATATCCATGGAAAAAACAGTGAGAAGACATAAAAAATCGCGCTGACTGACAGCAGCCATGAGCCTGCCAGACGGATTTTGGGGAATAGAGTCTGCCAAGTCATGATTCGCTTGGTCTCCTTCCGAATTCTGCTTCCAGCGGAATTTTCAGGGCGATGAGAAAGCTGGGAACGGTCGCCAGAATGACCCAGACAAAAAAAGTTTTGTAGCCCAGTTGTTCCTGTAGCCAGCCGCTCCACATGCCCGGCACCATCATGCCCAGCGCCATGAACCCCGTGCAGAGCGCATAGTGCGCCGTCGCGTGAACGCCGCGTGCCATGCGGAGCATGTAAAGCATGAACGCCGTGAAGCCAAATCCGTAGCCGAACTGTTCCACGCCCACGCCCGCGCCGATGGTAAAAAGATTCTCCGGCTTCGCATAGGCCAGCCAGATGAACACCGCGTCCGGCAGATGGATCGCCAGCAGCATCGGCCACAGCCAGAATTTCAAGCCGCGCCGCGACACCACGTAGCCGCCCAGCAACCCGCCGCCCAGCAGCGCGCCCACCCCGACGTGCCCGTAAATCCAGCCGAATTGATCGTCCGTCAGGGCCAGCCCGCCCCGGCTGTGCGGGTCGAGCAGGAACAGCTTGGCCACATTCAGCAACTGCGCCTCGCCAAAACGGTAGAGCAGTAGGAAGGCGATCATCACGCCAATTTGCGGCTTGCGGAAGAAGGCGGCGAACGTGCCGGCGAAATTCCGGTCAAAATGCACCCGCGCCTCGCCGCCACCAGGGAGGTCTTTGACCGGGCGCGGCAGCCGCCAGCGATGATGCAACGAGAACAGCAGAAACAGGCCCGCCACCAGCGCGAACACCAGCGACCAGGCCGTGGCAAAGCTGCCCGTGTGCTCATGAATGGTGCCGGCAAGCACCACAAGCTGGCCTTGCGCGGCGATCATGGCCACGCGGTAAAACGTGTTGCGCACGCCGCTGAAAAGAGCCTGGTCGTCCTCGGCCAGCCCCAGCATGTAAAAGCCGTCCACCGCGATGTCGTGCGTGGCCGAGCTGAACGCCACCAGCCAGAACACCGCGAGCGTCAGTTGGAAAAAATGCGTGGTGGGCAGTGTCAGCGCCACGCCCGCAAACGCCGCGCCGAGAAAAAGCTGCATGGCCCAAATCCATCGCCGCCGCGTCGCGAGCAGGTCCACTACGGGGCTCCAGAGCGGCTTGAGCACCCACGGCAAACCCAGCCAGCCGACCCAGAAGGTGATGGCGGGATTGGCCACGCCGAGGTTTTTAAAAAGCACGACCGACACCGACATTGTCAGCGCGTAAGGCAGGCCTTCCGCGAGGTAGAGCGAGGGCACCCAGCTCCACGGTGATATTTTTTTGGCATCGGACATTTGGCGGGCGGATTTTAGAACGCAGGCCTGCGAAAAGAAACTTTTCTTCGTTTTCATCAGATCGCGGGCGCGGCACAATCGGTGGATGATCGGTCCTATTCTCAACGCCCTCGGCATTCTGCTCGGCGCACTCTTCGGCCTGGCGCGCCGGAACCCGTTGTCGGCCCGCTCCCAAAACTCCGCCAAATCCGCGCTCGGGGCGCTCACGGCGCTGTGCGGCCTGCATCTGGCCTGGCTCCATCTTGGCGGCGGCGCGTTCAGCGTGATCAAGCAGCTTTTCATTGCCCTGCTCGCGATGATTCTCGGCAACCTGCTGGGCAAACTGCTGGGGCTGCAAAAGCTTTCCAACCGCGTCGGACGCCATGCCTCCGGGTTGCTCGCCGGAGCTGCGAATCAGTCCGGCCAGAAACCGACGGACGGTTTTTTGGCGGCCACGCTGCTGTTTTGCGCCGCGCCGCTGGGGTTCATCGGGGCCGTGACCGACGGGTTGAACGGTTATTTTTTCCCGCTCGCCCTCAAGGCACTGATGGACGGACTGGCGATGACCCGCTTCATCAAGATGTTTCGCTGGCCGGTGGCGCTGGCCGCCCTGCCGGTTTTTCTGCTGCTCAACGGCGTGGCCGCCGGCGTGCGGGCATTCGCCCTGCCGCTGCTCGCCGCGCCGGCGCTGTTGAACTCCGTTGGCATCACCGCCGGCCTGATCATTTGCGCCATGACCCTGGTGATCCTGGAGGTGCGCCGGGTGGAGCTGGCGAATTACCTGCCCGCCTTGTTGTTCGCCCCACTGCTGACGCGGCTGCTGCTGTGATTGTTTTGCTTTAGTTATTGAAAAGGGTGTTACCGTGCCATAGTTTCCCGCCGTGAGTCGGAAACGGTCCCCATCGCCGCATCAAAAACAAATGCGGTTTTTCACCATCCTGTTTACCACCATCTTGGTGGTGGTCTTTGTGGCCATGCTTTGGCTCTTCAATTACGCGCGCAGTTGGCAGCATTGAAACGGGGAGCGCCGCCTGTCTCCGGCCTGCAGGCATCGAATTTCTTTCCGGCACCAGTGAATTTTTGAATGATCGAATGCGCCGGTGATCTGCTAAGCATGGCGCGTGCAAACGATCCCCGCCAACCTGTATTCCATCCGCGGCCTCATGGGGTGTTGTTTCCTGCTGCATGACGGCGGGCGCAGCGTGATGATTGACACCGGCCTTGGCGGAGAAATGATTTTCATCCGCCGCCTGTTTCGGCGGCTGGGACTGGCGCCGGAATCGCTGGCGGCCATTTTACTGACCCACGGGCATCTTGATCATGCCGGCAACCTGGCCCGGCTCAAACGGTGGACCGGGGCGAAGATTTTTGCCCATCCGAATGAACAGGCGCATATCAACGGCGTTTACCCGTATCAGGGAATCAACCGCTGGTGCGGCCGTCTGGAAGCCGCCGGCCGCCGGGTCTTCCGTTATCAACCGGCGTTGGTGGATGAACCGCTCCACGACGGGCAGCACCTGCCTTTCTGGGGAGGATTGCAGGCGGTCCATCTGCCCGGCCACACGCTGGGGCACTGCGGATTCTACAGCGCGCAGCATGACCTGCTCTTCAGCGGCGACATG
>JAJXXI010000132.1 GCA_021781185.1 bacterium | reverse complement strand
GTCACATTCGTGCCGTTGACATCAATGGAGACCGGCCCGGTGCTGCCGGCAATTTGCGCGGAGTAATCCACCTGGTTATCCGCCGTGTATCGCAGCATCCCGCCGCCAAAACTGATCGGGCAGGACGGACTGATCGCGCTGGGATTGCTGACGCTCAAGATGCCGGCGTTGAGATTCAATCCGCCGGTGAACGCGTTTGCACCACTCAAGGTCAGCGTGCCCGTCCCCACTTTCGTCAAGGTGGTGGCCGTCCAGTCATCAATCTTGCCGGCGTAAGTTGTGTCGGTATTCAACGCGCCCACTTCATAAGTCAACGGACTCGGACCACCGCGCAGATAAGTGCTCGGGTTGGCCGCCGAAAGACTGCCCAGCTTGATGGTGGTGCAGTTGCCGTCCACACACTGACTCCATGAGTAACCCACATCGCCCATCTGCCAGGCCACCCCCGAGGCATCAATGGTCGCAACGGACGAGCCGGCCCCGCCGTTGCCCGAATTGTATCCAAATCCGACATACATTGACTGGTTGCCGCCGGTGGCTCCGATGTTAATCGTGCCGTGAAAGTTTTGCAGCGGGCTGGCGCACCAAAGCACCGCCGGACGAGTGACGGTGCCGCTGTTCCGGAACTTGACGGTTCCGGAACCGGTCCATTCCGTGCTGTCGCCTCCCACCCACAGGTTGCCATAGTTGTTTACAGAATCATCAATGACATTGGTGGCCCCGGCAGGAATATTCACGTTGTTGCCCAGATAATCGGAGGTCGCTGAATTGTAGGAACTGCCGCTGGCGGCCTTTACAACGATAGTGGCGTTGCTTAACGTGATTGTGCCCGTTCCAAAGGCGCTGATGGATCCGTTGGGCAGGATGGTAGACCCGCCCCCGAGCATCGTATCGCCGGAGTAACTATTGGTGCCACTCAACGTCAGGGCACCTGAACCAAAAGCCGCCAGCGAACCAGAGCCGGAAATGGTTCCCGCCAAGGTCTGGCTGGCCGAACTGTTGAAGTTAAACGCTCCGTTGTTGTTCATGGCCGAGAAATAATTTCCGCCACCCAACTGTCCCGCGCCACCGACCGTCACACTGCCTGCGGAAATGGTCATCGGTCCGGTAAACGTGTTAGTTCCCGTAAACGTGAGGGCGCCATTTCCATCCTTGACCAAACTGGTTCCGCCGGAAATCGCCGCACCGCCGATCACATAGTCCTTGCTCACGTTGCTGACTAAAATGAAGCCTGGCGTGACTGCCACGGGTGTAATGTTCACAAACAACGGGCTAGATCCGTTGGCACCATCATCGAACTGCACCGGATAATTTGATATAAACAGATTTCCCCCAATGCTGTTGGTCCAGTTGGCCGTCAGTGTGTCCCAGTTGGTGTTCACCGCTGCCGTCCATGCGTCAAAGGTGACATTGGTCACCGAGTAACTCACCGTTGAGCCATTCACCACCAGTTGGCCAAAGACACCGCCGGGCTGACTCCCCAAGACCAGAGTGCCGCCGGAATAATTATTGATCAGCGGATAGGAAGCGCCGGTGTCAAAAGGACAGCTCGTAATATTGATGGTCGCCGTGCCGTTGATCGTGACTGAACCCGGATTCAAAACAGCGTTGCCCATTCCAAACAATCCAAATTGAAGCGTAGCACCTGTGGAGTCCCCCAGTGTCAGACTGCTGGGCGACAAGTAGGTCGCGTCCTGCGAAGCAGTCACCGCAAGGGTCGTTCCACCTCTCACCGTCATGGCGCCGGAAATGGATTGCGGTGCCGTGAAGTTCAAGGTGCCGTTGCTGATCACGGTGGATCCAGTGTAGTAACTGGTTGCCGGAAGGGTCAAAGTTCCCGGCCCCGTCTTAACCACGTTACCGGCGCCAACAATGTAACTTGCGTAGGTCCATGCTGTGGGATTGGCAAAAACAAGGTTAGCCTCATCATCAATATAACCAGCCAGCGAACCATTACTATTCGTCCCGTCACCAATCTGAAGCGTGCCGGCATTGATGGTTGCTGAACCAGAAAAGACATTCCCCCCTCCAGTCAGCATCATCGTCCCTGGACCAGTCTTGGTCAGCGCGCCGACGGAATTCCCAAAATCGCCCGACGAGTTGCGCAAGTTGGCGCTGGCCACCAGGTCCGCTGGGGACCCGCCCGTGTTTTCGATATCAAAGATGGTGTTGACACCCAAATGGTAATCCCGGCTTCCGGCCAATGTTGAAGGACTTGTGCCGCCCACGGTGACATTGCCGCGCAGTTGGAATCCGTAGTAATTACCACCGCCCGTGCCTGTGCTGGTGATGGTGGCACCGTTGGTCAAGTTCAGCGCGCCGATTGTTGTGTAGTTGTTTGTTATTGCCACCGTCCCGCCCATAATGTTGATGTTCGGCAAATTGCCGTCCGCCAGGGTTTGATTGCCGAACCAGTTGTTGTTGCCGCTGGACAAAGTCGCGCCCGAATTGACATAAATGTTTAATCCCCCGCCCGAAACATTGCCGAACGCGCCACTCGTTCCGTCACCGGCCGCGGTTACTGACACATAAAGCGTGCCACCATTCACAAAGATATTGTTGGCCGTATAGGTATTGGCTGCGGAAAGTGTCAACGTGCCCGCCCCATTTTTCATCAAGGTCATGACCAAAGGACTGCTGATGACTCCCGACAACGTCAAACCATTCTCAGCAGAGACAGTCAAGTTATCCGCGAGCGACACCGGCACAGCAATCGCATCCGCCGCCCCCCCAACAGTTCCCTGAACAATATCCGCACCGCCGCCGTTGTTATCAAAAGTTAAAGTCTGTCCCGTGGCGGTGGACAGCGTATAACCAAAAAAGCCGGAAGCCGGGTCGCCGATGTTCAACGTGCCCACCGTCGCCGCCGTGTCAAGCGTCACCGTGCGTGCGGCAGTGATGTCGCAGTTCAGTCCAACGACATCACCGGCAGCGGTTCCGGGCACAGTCGGGTCGGAGTTCCAGTTGGTGACCGCGCTCCAGACGCTTGAGGCATCATTGGTCCAGTTGCCGTTCGCAGCAAAAGAGGACGGTGTTGAGAGGGCCAGCAGCGCGAAGACCGCAAGGCCACTGAACATATTTAAGTTTGCTTTTTTCATGGGCGCTTTTAATGGGTTGCGGTTGCGGAATTGCCGAATAATTTCAGCCATTACGGACCGAGAATCCTGACTGGTTAACGGCTTCGACTGGGACGTTTTCATGTTGGATTGGAGGGTTTGCTAAAGATTCAATCAAAATAATAGCGTTGTTTTGGCTTAAATGGATCGGCTGTGTGCTTCATCCTCCCACCCCGGATGGGAACCTTCAACAAGTGTTTTGCTGTCCCTGTTAAGTCCATTGTATGGCAAGCAGATATTAGGCTCACCAAAACGTCTCTCCGCCCTTGAGTTCGCGGCTGACGGCTTCCATCAGGTAATAGTCACCCCAGGAGGTGTAACCATGCCTACCGCCCTGGCCATGCGTTTGCACCCCATAACAGGCGGCGTTAAAATCCAGGTAGTCGGCGCTGCACAAGCGGGCAAGTAATGCCTCCCTGGCGTTCGTAACCGCCAGGTCAGCCGCATGATGTCTGGCCAGTTCTTGAAATCCACAAACCGCGATTGCCCCTGCCGACGCGTCCCGGACCCGGTCAGGATGCGCTGCCTCACGAAAGTCGTTCCAGGGCACAACCTCGTCATCAAGGTTGGCGATGAATTTCCGCGCCAGCCGCAGGGAGGCATCCAGATATTTCTCGTGGCGCGTGTAACCGTAGCTCAACGCAAAACCATAAATGGCCCAAGCCGCGCCACGCGCCCAGTAAGTGCCGTTAGGATCGCCCAGCGGCTCTCCGGTTACCGGATTAAAGCGATAAATATTATTGGTGGAACCGTCGGACCGGATAAAGCACTTGAGACACATGTCCGCATGACGATTCGCCACTTCGCGGAATTTTACATTGCCGGTTTCAATGCTCGCCCAATACAGCAGTGGCAAGTTCATCAGGGAATCAATAATGGCCATGTCGTCCGTCCGCATTTTGCCATTCCCGATGGGAGATTCCGTTTCGTCCATTCGCCCCCACGCGCGGATGAAGTTGCCGCAAGGATTGAAGCGCAAGGCCAAAAGCTCGGCAGCGCGTATTCCCACGTTACGATGTTTTTTGTCGCCCGTCAGTTTGCAGAGTGCCACCGAATACAACGAGTAAAGGAAGCCGAGATCGTGGTGGGTGTCCAGGTAGTGAGTGAACACTTTCTCGTGGTAGTGCGGCGCGAGACGTTGGACTTGCTTGAGAAAATATTCGTCTTCGGTCTCCCGCCAGGCCAGCAGGGCCATGCCGGTGAAAAAAGAAGAAGTCCAGTTCCCGATCTCGTAGAAACCTTCTTTGCAGTCAAAGAAACTGCCATCCGGCGCCCACGGAGCAGCCTTGGGTTCATCCGCGAGCCGCTTGATGTTGCCGCGCGTCTTTAGAATGCAAAGATCCAGCACGGCCCTCAATCTCTGCCCGTCCGGAGCGCCTGACGCCTGGACAGCCCTCTGGCCATTGACGGCCTGACTAGTATGCATGGTTGAACCTTAATCCCGAGGCGCTGCCAGCGACAAATCCTCCTTTGCTGTTCCTGTAAAGTGGCAGGCTGGAGTTTTTCCACCGAACAACCACCGCGATCTGTGTTTGCCAAAATCAGAGCCGGGACGGCAGGGATTTTCCATCCCGCCAGCGGCTTTCGACGAGGATGCGGCACGGGTCGGCGGGCTCGCCGCGTTCGTTCAGGCTGATTTGCTTGATCAGCATTTCCGCCGCGATTTGCCCGATGGCATGGGGACACTGGTCAATGCCAGCATCCACGGATATGTCGTAAGGACTCGTGCCCGCCACGGCGACGTCGCCGGGAATGCGGCAGCCCAGTTCACTTAAAATAACGGGGATTTGCGGCAAGGTTGTCAGGATGGCATCCGGCCGGTGTTTTTCGAGCCAGCGGTTGAAATCCCTCCGGCTGGCGGCCGCCAAATGCTGCGGGTCAAAATTGTGAGGCGGAACAATCTGTTCAAGATTCAACCGGGTTTGCGCCCACAAAAATCCGCCGTATATGTTGCCTCCCATGGACCGGTCATGGGCCGCATCATAGACCAGACCGATCCGGCGATAGCCGTAGTCATGGATTTTTTTAACGGCCATGGGGATCGCCCGTTGATGGTCGGCGGTGACCAGATTGGAATCAATTTGCCGGACCGACAGGCCGAAGCGCATCAACGAAAAATTGCTCCAGTCAAAATCGCCCCAATCCACCTCCGGCTTGTGCGGGGGAATCAGCAGCCCCAAAGCGCCACGCTCGCACAGCTTCTGTTCCGCTTGTTTGGCGGGCAGCTCCGGCGGCCAGATGAACTCGTCCAGCCGGTAACCCATCCGCTTTGCCGCCAGTTTCGCACCACGCCAGTATTGGTCAAATTCATGATAACTGCGCAATCGTGCCGGCTCGGACCAGTGGTTGAGCCACGCGATCACATTTTGAAATTGGGCCGCCTCCCCTGCCCGCCGATACGCTGCGAGCCGTTGGAGAATCGGGTCGGTCACGTAGCCCATTTCCGCCGCCACGCGCCGGATGGTGTCACGCATCGTTTGCGAAACGCCGGGGCTGTTTCGCAAGGCCAGCGAAACAGCGGTCTTGGTGACGCCCACTTTGCCGGCTATATCTTTCAGGGTGACGCGCATGATGACCAGCGGGTCATTGGATTGGTGGATGGCTGAGAACGACACCGAGCCCCGTCTCATGATTCCATTCATCCAATGATTCATCAATGCTTGTTTCATTTTTTTGGTGGCAGCGAGTTTCCGTCCTTCCACCGGCCTTCGACCAGAAGCCGGCTGGGATGGCGCGGCTCACCACGCTCATTCATGTTCATTTGTTTCAACAACGTCTCCACCGCCGTCCGGCCGATCGCCTCCGCATGTTGGTCAATGCCCGCATCCACGCCCGGAATGTCCAGCACCGTCGTCCCCGCCACCGCGATGTCCTGCGGGATGCGATAGCCGAGTTCGCGCATCATGCCGGGCAGTTCGATGTCGGAAATCAGCAACGCATCGGGCCGGTGCCGCTTCAGCCAGATGCCCAGCGCGGTTTTTTGCCGGGACAACTCCTCCGTCGTCCGGCCTTTCAAAAACGTCAGCAACGGCGGCAGTGGGATTTTGAAGGCCAGCAATTTCTGCGCGAAAAAAAATCCGCTCAACAAGTTGCCGCCGATCCGCCGGTTAAATTCCTCATTCACCGTCAGGCCGATCCGGCGGTAGCCGTATTCGTGGATCTTGCTGATGGCCATGACCGTTGCGCGATAGGCATCGGCCGTCACCACGTTGGTATCCGGACTCGGCACGGACAGTCCAAAACGAACGACGGAAAACTTGTTCCAATCAAAATCTCCCCAGTCGAGAAGGCTGTCATGAGGCGGGATCAGCACGCCCACGATGCCCCGCGCCAGCAGGATTCTTTCCAGACGCTTGGGCGGACAATCCTCCTCCCAACGAATCTCATCCACGCGGTAACCGAACTTGCCTGCCGCCTCGCTCGCGCCGCGCCAATACAAATCGAACTCCTTGAACTGGCGCAACCGTTTGTGATCTGGCCAGTGATTGATCCACGCCAGCACGCCATGTTCCTTGGCCGGCACCCGCTGCTGACGGTGCGCGGCCAGTGCCGAAAGAAACGGGTCGGGAACATACCCCATCTCCCGCGCCTTGCGTTTGATTTTGCGGCGAAGTCCGACGGAAATGCGATGATGGTCGCGTAACGCCATGGACACCGCGATGCGGGACACGCCCAGCTTCGCAGCCACGTCCGCCATCGTCACGCGCCGTCGGTTCATACACGGTCTGTGTCTTCCAGTTTTTGCCAGACAGCGCCGTAGAGGGCGATCAGCCCGAAGCACACGAGCGGGACCACGAAGCCGGTGCGCATGGAATGTTCATCCGCGATCCTGCCCATGAACGGCGCCGCAATCGCCCC